>NZ_JBWBYV010000011.1:0-4682 GCF_056174685.1 Janthinobacterium sp. BHSEK | reverse complement strand
CGCCAGTTGAGTGGGGGTATAGCTGCCGGCAGGAATGATCACCTTGGCGGTATTTTTCGCCACCGCCGGCGTGCTGTCATTCAGGGTTACGTTCCACACGGTATCGCTGCCAATCACGGTGCTGGCGGGCAGGGCCGCATTGCCTTTCAGCGTGCCCTGGCTGGCCATGTTCGTCACGTTCAGCGCATACGTGCCGGGCTTGGTGGCCGAGGTGGAACTGGTGAAGGATACGGTGCTGTCGGTGGTCTTGCCCAAGGCTGCAAACAGGCCCGCGACATCGGAAAAGTTCGCGCCAATTGCCTTGTCCAGCTTGGCCGTGTCCAAGGTCAGGCTGCCATCCTTTTGAAACGAAATGCCGACCTGGCTCATGGTGGTCAGGTTACCCGTCAGGCCGGTAATCGGCATGCCCATCTGTTTGCGCAACTGGCTCTGGATGGAAAGGGCGGTGGAGTCTCCCAGCAGCAGGCCGGCTGCCTTGGTATCGGGATCGTACGAGGTCAGCTTGGCCATTGCCGTATTCAACTCGTTGTACGCCTTGACGAAGGCATTGATGCTGGTCTTGACGGTGGAAATGTCTTTTGAGACGGAAAGGTTGGTTGAACCTACCTTCGCCACGTTGATGGTCACGCCCTCGATGGCGCTGTCGATGCTGTTCGAACTATTTGTGATGGGAATGCCATTGACGCTGAGCTGCGTATTTTGCGCAGCGCTGTTCTGTTTCAAGTTTTGCACGCCGGAGGGGTCATACGCCAGCAGCGCTGTCAACGCGCTGTCGGCTGGCTGACCGTCGCTGCCGCTCAGCGTGATTTTCATCGCCGAACTGGCGCCCGTCTTGGTCGACGCAAGCACCAGGTGAAAAGGCTTGTCCGTGCCGTCTGAGACGATGCTCGCTGTTACGCCTAGTCCGGCGTTGTTGATGGCGTCGCGGATACCTTGCAGGGTATTGTTGCTCGAATCGATCACCACCGACCCCGTCGACTGGTTGCCGTCCTGGGTGAAGTTGGTATCCATGTAGGCGCCGCCGGAGCCGGCCGTCAAGCCAGCGGCGGCAGGGTTGCTGCCGCCGATCGTGATGGGGCTGGCGTTGCTGGAAGCCAGTGTGATCGAGCTGGCGATGGTGACATTGGAGCCGTCATTGACGGCGCCGGCCGCGTGCCCTATGCCGCCGCGGGTGTCGCCCGTGACGACTTCTTCAATGTTCAGGTTGGAACCGTCGGCACGCGTGAATTTCAGGGTGCCGTCGGCGGCCTTGCCGGTGACCGTGATGTTGGCCGCCGCCAGGGCATTCGAGACGGAATTCGGTCCCTCCAGCGTCGTGTCGAGGCTGGCAGCAGTCAGGCCTGCGCCAGCCGCCACATTTTCACCTTGCGTGAAGATCTCGACGCCACCGACCGACAGCGAGTAGCTGCTGCCTGCGGCTGTGCTGACATTGCCAAAAACGCTGAACATGGCCGGATCGGACGATACCGGTTGTGCCGTGGCCGTGACGCCGGTGGTGCTGCTCTTGGCATTGATGGCTTCGGCCAGTGCACGCGCGCTCTTGGTGGTGGCGTCAGTGGGGATGGCCGTGCCGTTGATGCTCAGCGAACCGTTGTTAATGCCGGTGAGCAAGGTATTACCGCTGAGTTTGGTACCAGCGAGGCCAAAGGTGCCGCCGCCAACCGAGCCAAGCTGGAAGGAAATGGTGGTTTTGGCACCCAGGCCAATATTCGAAAGCTTGCTCGACATGCCGCTCGTGGTCAGTGTCTGCGCCTGTGCCATCTGGCTGACATTGATGTTGTAGCTGCCGGCGACGGCCTTGGCGCCGGCCGTTGCCGTCAGGATCAACGGATCGGTCGGCGTGGCCGACACTGCCCGGAAGTTATCCGTTTTGCTCAGCGAAGAGAGCGAATTCTGGAAGGTGCTGATCGTACCGCTCAGAGTGCCGAGTGCACTCAGCTTTGCCTGGTACGAGGCGGTTTTTTTGTCGTAGGTACCCAGTGGCACCGATTCCGCCGTCATCAGCTTCTCGATGATGGCATTCACATCCAGCGTGCTGTTGCCGATGCCTGGAGAGGATAAGGTTGGTGTGATGGCCACTGCATGCTCCTAGGAAAACACTAATATAAGCTGTTATCGGCAGATTCAATCAGGACTTGAGAGGGGGATTTACCGCGTTGTTTTCAATTCGGGCCAGAATGCGGGCTGGCGCGTGAAAATGATTGTTAAACTGGAATAATAATACGGGGTCCGGCAGGCAAGCTGCGGACCCCGATGTCGTGCCGATGCATGGCGATACACTGCTGCGCGTACGGACGGAGCTTCATCCGTCAGACGCTTTGACTGATCAGGGAGCCTTTGGCCGAGTCGAAGGCCTTGGCCAGCGCCAATGCTTCCTTGGTCGGGATCTGCCGCAGCACTTCCTTGGTTTCCTGGTCTATCACTTTGACCACCGTGCGCTGGCTATCTTCATCGATGGCAAATTCCAGGCCCTGCGTCTTGGTTTGCGATGACTGGTTCAGTTCTGATACCGCCTGATCCAGCTGGGCACGGCTTGGTTCCGGGCTGTGTTGCTGCAGTGCCACTGCGTCATGGGTGTCGGCGCTGCGCGGTGCGGCGCTGCGGGCCGGCGGTATGTCTGCCGAGGTGTAACTTTTATCAATCCGGCTCGCCGGGGCGGCCGCTATCGTCTCAATAGTCATGGTGCTCTCCTAGTGAAAATTCCCCTGCCGAAAAAATCCGGCAGGGGAACCTGAGTCCTGCGATGTTACGAGGCTAATCGAAGATTAGCCGCGCAGCAGGCTCAGCACGCCGTTAGGCAGCGAGTTCGCTTGCGCCAGCATGGCGGTACCGGCTTGTTGCAGGATCTGGCCACGGGTCAGGCTGGCCGTTTCCGCAGCAAAGTCGGTATCGACGATGCGGCTGCGCGACGAGGACAGGTTTTCCGTGGTCGATTGCAGGTTCGAAATCGCCGACGAGAAGCGCGATTGCAAAGCACCGTACTGGGCGCGTTGGCCGTTGACGCGGGCCAGGGCTGCATCAGCAACTTTCAGTGCCGATTGTGCGCCATCAAACGTGGTGACGTCGATGTCAGCAACGGAGCTCAGTTTCGATACACCCGTGGCGCCCGTGCCGGTGGCAAATGCGGAAGCATCGGTCACGGCGAAGCTGCTGTCCGAATCGTAGGTCACGTGGCCGTTGACGACTGCCGTGGCAGCTGCTGCCGTAGGCGTGACGCCAGCTACCACTGCGTTGGTCGTGTGGTTGTAGCTGCCGACGGCGAACGTCGTATTAGCCGCTGTGCCGGAGTTTTTCAAGTTGATGTCCGCGCCGGTGGCATGGTTCAGCTTGATACCGCCATTTTTGGCATCGTATTCGGCGGTAATGCCGGTTTTTGCCGATTGCGCATTGAAGGCGTTGATACCTGCGGCATAGTCCGAGGCCGTTTGACCGGCGCCAACCGAGAACGAAACGGTCACGGCGTTGGCGTTGTCGCCTTTTACATCGATCGAATACGCTTCGTTCGAACCCAGTGCCAGGTTGGCTTCGGTGGATGCCGTTGCCGTCACGCCGGTGCTCGACGTCAGTTTGTTCACGCCGGCAGCGATACCCTTGGCCGTTTCAGTGGCGGCGGTGGTGTTATAGGTTGCCGTACCGAGCGAGCCGGAAATCTTGATGGCCTTGGTGGCGGCATCGGCGTTCGAGGTGGCGAGTACAACGGCCGAGTCGTTTGCAACGCGGTTATTCCCGTAGGTATTCGTCAGGAAGTTCGCGCCACTGGCGGAAATCAGCTGATTCGCGTCGGCGCCGACCTGGAAGTTGGCCGTACCCATGGTGCCATCCAGCAGCGCCTGGCCGTTGAACGAGGTGGTTTGGGCGATACGGTTCAATTCCGAGCTCAGTTGGCCAACCTCGGTTTGCAGCGCCTGGCGGTCGCTCGACGAGTTGGTGGCGTTCGACGATTGCACGGCCAGTTCGCGGATACGTTGCAGGATGTCGCCCGAGCTCGACAGTGCGCCCTCGGCCGTTTGAGCCAGCGAGACGCCGTCGTTGGCATTGCGGGTGGCTTGGGTCATGCCGCGGATTTGCGACGTCATACGGTCGGAAATCGCCAGACCAGCAGCGTCATCCTTGGCGCTGTTAATACGCAGACCGGAGGACAAGCGTTGCAGCGAGGTGCTCAGGGCCGACTGCGAGGTCGACAGGTTGCGTTGCGAATTCAGGGACGAGATGTTGGTGTTAATTACTGCAGCCATGATAATTCTCCAGACAGGTACTACATTGCGCTATGTGCTATTCACTTTGGCCTGCCCCGCTGTTCCGGGGCAATCAAGCCGCTGTTGTTTAGGGTAACGGTTGCTCTGCGGGAAAATTTATGGCGAAAAACGCTTTAAATTTTAATTTTTAGCCCTTCAGTTTGCCGCTGGCCGTGCGCTAGACGACATGGTTTAGAGAAACTTGAGGGTAGAAAAAGTTTTATTTTCATATCGCAGGGATACTGCCGAAGCGCTGGAACGGGAGAAAATGTTGTTGTTTTGGAATGGAAAATGCCGTCCAGTCGGGTGGCGGGACGGCATGTGACGTGGAATGGGCGTCATCGGCCACTATCCGGGCCTTCGTTGGGCAGGAGCAGGGACACGCTGCGGTAAAGGTGATCAGGATCTTTTTAAAGAAGTAATAGGGCGAACGCCGTGTTCGTAGCC
>NZ_JBWBYV010000010.1:0-169522 GCF_056174685.1 Janthinobacterium sp. BHSEK | reverse complement strand
GGCCCAGCTTTTCCAGCTGGCCGGCCAGCTGGCTGGCGGGCCGCGCCAGACTGCGCGCCGCCGCCAGGTCGAGCACCCAGGGCTTGCCGCCGCTGTCGCGCAGGCGGCCGTCCGGCGCGGCGCGGTAGCCCAGCTCCGCCAGCATGCGGCGCGCGGCAGAAATATCGTAGGCATATGCGGCGAACGGCGCGCCGCTCTGCCAGATGCTGCCGCGCGCGAAGCGTCCCGCGGACACCTCGCCCTGCCCGTTCTCGACGACGCGCAGCAATTCCTGCCGGTCGATGCCGCGGGCGATGGCCTGGCGCAGGCGCTTGTCGTCAAACGGCGGGCGCGCATGATTGAAGCGCAGCCGCACGGGATGGCCGGAGGGTGCGCTGACCACGGTGGCGAAACGGGCCACCTCGGCCACCAGCGGCGCCGGCAGGCTGCGGATCATATCCACCTGGCCCCGTTTCAACGCCCCCACGGCAAGCGAAGGCTGCATGCGCAGGAACAGTACGCTACGCACCCTGGGCGGGCCCAGGTAGTATTCTTCGTTCGCGGTAAACAAATAGCGGCCCGCCGCCTTGTCGTACGCGCCCAGGCGGTAGGGGCCGCTGCCCACGATGTCGGCCGGTTTCACCTGCTGGGGGGCGCCCAGGCGCGCATACACATGCTGCGGCAGGATGAACACCGAACCGGCCAGCTGCGCCACGAAAGGCGCATACACGCGCTTCAGGCGCACGCGCACGCGCCCTTTTCCCAGATCGTCCACGCCGTCGACGGCGCTCAAATCGAACAGCGGATGCGGGTGCTGGCGCAGATAGGCAAAGGTAAACACCACGTCCGCCGCCGTGACGGGCAGGCCGTCATGCCAGCGCGCATCGGGCCGCAAGGTGAATTCGATGGTGCGATGGTCGGCGCTTTCCCGCCACGCGCTGGCCAGGCCCGGCACCAGCTTGCCGCTGGCATCGCGCCACACGAGGGTGTCGAAAATCAGGCTGGTCAGCGTATAGCCCATGCCGCCGCTGGCATGGGTGTAGGGCGTGGGCAAGCCAAAGTCGCCCTGCTCATCGGCAATGGTACAGCGCTCGATGCGCGGCGCCGAAGGCGGCCGCTGGGCGCTGGCGCCGGCACACGCCAGCGCGCCGGCAAGGAGAAGGGGGAAAAGCAAGCGAAGACGGGGCACCAGCGTTCCTGACAATCAGAAGAGAAGCCAACCCTGGCCGCCATGGGCCGGGGGCATGTGCTGCACAAGATTCCCATATGAATGAGAATTATTTACAGCTGCATATCTTATGATTGCCGCCCTGCCCAGGCAAATCGTCTTTCCGGAGGGCTGGTATCGGAAAAACCGAGGGGTGGCGTGGCCGCCAGTCCGGTCTCAGGCGCCGGAGCGGTGCAGGCGCCATAGCCGGTGCCCGCCGAACGCCAGGCATTCCAGGTCACCCGCCACGCGCAGATGCTCCAGCGCCGCCGCGACGACGTCCTGTGGACACTGCCCGGCCAGCCACCACTGCGCCACGCCCTCAAGCGTGTCGGTGCCGTGGGGATGCCGGGCCAGGTAAGTGCGGATCAGCTGGATGGCGATGTCGATGTCGGTGGAAAAGGAAGTCATGGCATACGGTAGAGAGGTATCGTCAAAAACACGCGGACCGCGCCGACAAGGCCGCGGCCCGCGATCAGCAGCCTTACTCGCCCTGCTCCGGCGCGCGCCCGATCTCGCCGTCGAGATTGGCCAGGAACCAGGCCAGCGACGCCATCAGCGCCACGTTGCGCTTGAGGTGATCCGGGTCGACCTTGTCCAGGGTATCGGCCGGCGTGTGGTGGTAGTGGAAGTAGCTGTGGCTGTCGACCAGCGGCTCGAAGCTGGGCACGCCGCCCGTTTCCAGGCGGTGCAAGTCGCCCGTGCCCAGCGCGTCGCGGCGCGTAAACGCGTGCGCGCCCATCGGCTGCAAGGCGGCCAGCAACGGCGCAAACAGTTTTTCCGCCTTCGCTCCCACGCTGGCCTTGATGCCGAACGGGCGGCCGGCGCCGCTGTCCATCTCGATGGCCGCGTATTGTTTACCGAGCGCCTGCTTGTGGGCCTCGAAATAGGCCTGGCCGCCGCGCCCGCCGTTTTCCTCGTTCATCCAGGCGATCACGCGGATGGTGCGGCGCGGGCGGTAGTCGAGCTTTTTCAGGGTTTCCACCACGCCCATCGCCGCCACCACGCCGGCGCCGTCGTCGTGCGCACCGGTCGCCAGGTCCCAGGAATCGAGATGGCCCGAGACCACCACCACTTCGCCGGCCTTGTCCGTGCCCGGCCAGTCGGCGATGACGTTGTAGCTGTCCGCCTCGGGCAGGTTTTGCGGCGTCAGGGTCAGGTGCATTTTCAGCGGGCCGCGCGCGGCCAGGCGGCCGATCAGCAAGGCGTCTTCCACCGTGACGGCGGCGGCCGGAATGCGTTTATTCTCATCGAGGCCGGTGGCGCCCGCATGCGGGATGCGGAAGTTCGCGCCGCCCACCGAGCGCACCAGCGCGGCGGCCGCGCCCAGGTCGGCCGCCGCCTTCGGTCCGAGGAAGCGCGCGCGCGAACCCTCGCCATACGTGACGCCCGCCAGGCCCCGCTCGGCCATCTCCTGGTCGAACGGCGTGTCGATCAGCACGATGGCGCCCTTCACTTCCGGCGCGCGCGCCTTGAGTTCTTCCAGGCTCCTGACGATGATCACGGGCGCCGTCAGGCCGGCGGCCGCAGTGGCGCCGGAGCCGCCCAGGGCCGTGAGCACCACGCGCTGCGACACGCCCTGCGGACGGCCAGCGTAATCGACGATTTCCGCCGTTTCCACGCCGCGCACCCAGTGCGGCACTTTCACGGGCTGCAGGGTGACGGTGGCGCCCAGCTGGCGCATGGTGTCGGCCACCTGCCGCACGGCGGCCGCCGCGCCGGCGGAACCGGACAGGCGCGGGCCGATCAGGTCCGTCATGTCGGCCAGGCGGGCGTAGGCCCAGTCGCTGTGCAGCGCCGTGTCGCGCACCTGCGCCAGCGCTTGCGGCGTATTGCCCGGCGCGGCGGCAAAGGCGCCGGCGCTGGCGACGCAGCCCAGGGCGATGGATAAAACGCAACGGCGCAACGGCGCGCCAGTCAGGATGGTAGGCATGTGTTCAGTTCCAGTCAACGAGGTCGTAGCGGGTACGCCTTGGCCAAGGGGCAAGGCGCGGCGTTCTACGATAGCGTATTTATTCTGTCATTGCAGCAACTTTTGCGGGAGCGATTGCTTCTTTCCCCCGGAGTCGATTACCATCAGGATCGTGATCGCTACCGGATACCGCCATGCTCAAGGGAACACTCTGTACCGTCCGGCATTTGCAGGCCGCCGACCTGAATACCTATATTTCCCTCGTCAACGACCTGCCTTCGCGCGGCGAGTTTTTCTCGATGCAGTTCAAGTCGCCCGAGGCCATGCGGCGCGACTTCCTGCAATCGGGCTTCGTCACCGAGGACAGCGAATTGTTCCTCATCGAGGACAGGGCCCAGCACATCATCGGCACGATCACGCACTTCAAGAGCCGCACGCCCGCCTCGCGCGAGATCGGCTACCGCCTGTTCGACCGGCAGCGGGATGGGCGCGGCTACGTCAGCGAAGCGACGCGCCTGGTGGTCGACTACCTGTTCAATGCCTATCCCTACCACCGGCTGGAGCTGCTGATGGATCCGCTGAACATCGGCTCCGAGCGCATCGCGCAAAAGAACGGCTTTACCCAGGAAGGCTTGATGCGCCAGGCCTTCTTTATCAACGGCGTGATGCGCGATGTCAAAATGTACAGCCTGCTGCGGCCCGAATGGCAGGCGCGCCTGCGCTGACTTGTTACCGCCGGGGCGGGATTGTAATAAGTTGTATTAGACGTGGAACAAGCTTGCGGCAGCAGATATAGTCCAGTCCATGCAGATCATTGTGATCTCGCCGGAATGGAAGGAAATGCCATGTTGAACAAGAAACTCCTGGGTGCGGTAATGGTTGCGGCAGTGGCTGTGTCTTCGGCCGCAGTCGCCGGTGACCGCGACTTCAATACCGTTGCAGGCGCCGTTGTCGGGGCGGCCATTGGCAACAGCACCGGCGGGCGCAATGGCGCGATCGTCGGTGGCGTGCTGGGCGCCGCCGTCGGCAACAGCATCAGCACGAATGACCGCTATTACGACCGTGGCGGCTATCGCGGCGGCTACCGCGAAACCTATTATGCGCCTGCGCCGCAACCGGTGTACTACGCCCCTGCCCCGCAGCCCGTGTATTACGCGCCGCCTCCGCGCTACTATGGCCCGCCGGCGGTCGTCTACGTGCAACCGGGCCGCGGCTACTACCGCGGCCATGGCCGCCACGACTACTATGACCGTGGTCACGGCCACGGCTGGGGCCATCGCCGTTAAGCATCGCCCTGCCCCTGCACCATGCAAAACCTGCGCCAGCCTGCTGCCGCAGGTTTTTTTGCAAGATAGGCAAGGTATCGCCACTGCACATTATCGGCTAAGCTGTGTCCTATGATCAACATTCCTGGCCGCCTGGACCGCACCAACCGATGCATTTAATCAAAGACGCACTCGACTTCGGCCCCTGGCTCGACGCCGCCGCCGGCACCAGCGTGGGTGCCGGCCTCCTGCCACGCCGCGAGAACCAGGACAACTTCCTGCTGATCGATGCCAGCGGCCACGCCGTCTGCCTGTCGCGCCAGGCGCCGTTCCACTGCCAGGTGCCGGGCTGGCCGCGCGGCCACGTGCGCGCCGCCGTGCTCGACGGCATGGGCGGCCACGGCCTTGGGCGTGAAGCGGCGGAAGCGGCAGTGCAAGGCTTGCTGGCCGTACCTGCCTGCCTCGACACGGCCAGCCTGGCAGCCAAACTCGACGAGTTGCACACGCGCTTGCAGGACACCTTCGCCAGGACGGCGCCCGCCCAGGCGCGCCCGCCCGGCACCACCCTGACCTTGCTGGAAGTGCCGCCCGGCGAAGCGCCGCTGCTGTACCACGTGGGCGATTCGCGCCTGTATGAAATTGCCGACGGGAAGGCCAGCATCCTCACCGTCGACCACGTGCCGGCCACCGTGTACGCCATGCGCGGCGCGCTCGACGAGACGCGCTGGCGCGCCGCCGTGCACGGCGAGCACCATCCGCAAATCTCGCAGGCCTTTATTTTAGGCAACGCCATCAGCGACAGCCTGCAGCTCGACAAGCCGCTGCGCGGCCTCGATGCGGCCGCCTTGCCGCCCTTCCTGGCCCACCTGGGCGACCGCCGCGTGCTGCGCGTGCGCCCCGGCGCCCACTATCTGCTGGCCAGCGACGGTTTCTGGGCCTGCGACGATCCGCTGGCCCTCACGGCCCGCTGGCCCGCCTTGTGTGCCGGCAAGACCGCGGCACAGGCCGTCCGCGCCCTGTTCGACGACTTTCTCTCCCACCCGCCAAAAGGCTTGCATAGCGACAACATTACCGTGGTGGCGTTGCGCTTCGATGCGGAGTTCACCGCCGCAGCCGGCTAGCGGCCAGGTAGCCGGCCGTGGCCGACACGGCCGACAAGGCGGCGCCCCAGGCCATGTCGATCGCCGTCAAGGCCAGCGGCCAGCCGCGCAAGGTCGCATAGTTACTCAAATCATAGGTGCCGTAGGCCAGCAGTCCCAGCAGCGCGCCCAGCGCCGCCGCCGTGCGCCCGCGGCGCGCGCGCAATCCCGGCAGGATGGCAAAGACCAGCAGCCCCGCCACGTACAGCAGGTAAAACAGCACGGCCGGCGCCCAGCGGGGCGTGTCCGCCAATAGCGGGCCCAGCGCCGCGGCGTACACGGGGCGCATCAGCACGGCCAGCCACAGGGCGTCGATGGCCAGAAATACGCACAAGGCGGCGCCATAGGCAATGGCAAGCTGGAACGGGCGTTGGACAGGCATGGTCGTCTTTCGGCGTCAGGCAGTTGGGGAACAGTTGCGCCAGCATAATGCAAAACGTCGCCACGCTCACGACGGCCCGCATGAAAGGAACCACCGCCGCGGCGCGCGGTCTGACGAAAGGACCTCGCCAACGTCACAGGAGCATGCCATGAGCAACACCATCGCTACACCGCAGGCCGGCACCGCCGGCGCGCCCGACTATGCCGCCATCAAGCAGCGCCAGCAAGCAGGCTGGGCCAGCGGCGACTTCGCCGTCATCGGCGTGACCCTGCAGCCGGTCGGCGAGTCGCTGGCCGAGGCCGCCGACATCCGCGCCAACGAAGACGTCATCGACATCGCCGCCGGCAACGGCAACGCCACCTTGGCGGCGGCGCGCCGCTTTGCCCGGGTCGTGTCCACCGATTATGTGCCGGCGCTGCTGGACAAGGGCCGCGCGCGCGCCGGGGCGGAAGGGCTGGCCGTGACCTTCCGCGTGGCCGATGCCGAAGCCCTGCCCTTCGCCGATGCCAGCTTCGACGCGGCCCTGTCGACCTTTGGCGTCATGTTCACGCCCGACCACCGGCGCGCGGCCAGCGAAATGCTGCGCGTGCTGCGTCCCGGCGGACGCATCGGCATGGCCAACTGGACCCCGGACGGCTTTATCGGCCAACTCTTCAAGACCATCGGCAAATATGTGCCGCCCCCGGCGGGCGTCGTGTCGCCGGCCCGCTGGGGCGAGGAAGCGTATGTGCGCGACCTGTTCGGCCAGGCGGCAGAGCAGGTGCACAGCCAGCGCAAGGTCTTCAATTTCCGTTATGCCTCCGCTCACCACTGGGTGCAGGTCTTCCGCGATTATTACGGCCCCGTCCACAAGGCCTTTGCCACGCTGGACGCGGGTGGCGCCGAGGCGCTGGAGCAGGATCTGTTCGCCCTGCTCGAACGGCTGAATACGGCGGGCGCCCACTCGCTGGTGGTGCCGGGCGAGTATCTGGAAGTCATCGTCAGCAAACGGCGCAGCTGAACGCAGCGGGACTGGCGATATCAAAATAACATATCCGAAAAGACATAAAATGTGTTTTTGAGCAATAGTTTCCATGGCGTGCATGACAAGGTGTGACCAGGGACATGAATTTGGGCAAAAAGAGCGCATTCGGCGCCGCGAAAGTTGCCAAGCAGCGGCAAAAGCGCGTAAGCTCTCATGTATAACAGAGGGCAAAATGTCCCCGCTCGATTCGAGTCAGAATGTCATGAAAAAATGCAGCAACCCGGAGCACCCGCACTGTACGTTCTGGGTCTTGCCTGGGGAAACAGTCTGCGCGGGCAACCATCCGCAAGCGACGACTGCTCCCAGCAGCTACGACCTGTTGACCGCACTGCGCAGCGCCCGTTCCGAGCCATCGGCAACGGCGCTTCCGCACGCCCGTGCGCATGATGCTGCGATGCGCGACGCGGTGATACGCGATGCCGCTCAAGCGGTGAGCAGCCCTGTGCCAGCCCCGGCCGGCCTGGCGGCATTTCCCCCAGTGCCAGTTGCACAGCCGGCCACTGCGCCGGCCTACCAGCCGATACAGGCCCACCTGCACATCAGCGGCTTCGATCCCCGCGCGGCAGGCGGACGGCAAACCCTGAAAATGGAGTTGCGCGGCATGAGCGCCACCTGCGCGCCGCAGCTGACCTTGCGCCTGCGCTCGGACCTGATCCCGCGCGGCTTTGTCCAGCATGATTTCGTGCGCGCCACGCGCGGCGACTGGCGTCCCGTATTCGTCGAGTTTTCCTCGCGCAACAAGGAACACGGGCAATACCAGATCGAGGTGGAAGTGCACAGCCACGTCGATGGCGCCGTGGCGCAGAAATGGGTGTGCACCTTCGTCATCCTCGTGCCGCGCCGCGACGCCACCCTGACGGAAATCCACCAGATCTTCCTGAGCACGCACAAGAACGTGCGCGTGATGGCCGACGATGCCTCGATCGCCCGCGTGACGGGCGGCGACGGCTGCAACCTCGACGTCACCGCGCGCAATGCCGGCATCGCCCACGTGGATTTGTCAGCCCCGCAAGGCAAGATCGACATGGGTTTTACCACCATCGCCTGGGACGAGGAGCTGATCGAAGTCGACCTGCCCGCCGCCAGCCACTGCCATCCGCACCCGAGCCAGGCCGCTTGCCTCGTCAATGCGGCGCCGGAAGCGGGCGAGCAGCGCCAGATCCGCCTGTTCGCGCTGGAAGAATGCATGCTGGGGCGTTTCGAGCTGGTGGACCCGGAAGCCGATGTGCTGCTCAGCCATTTCAGCCCCGACGGCCAGGACAACAATGGCTTGACGCGCCGCCTGTCGGGCCGCCACGCCATCATCCGGCGCAGCCAGCAAGGCTTTGAAATCGAGGACGTGTCGCGCTACGGCATGCTGCTCGACGGCGTCTGGCCGGGCAAGCACAAACCCGTCGCCCTGCGCCTGGGCATGCGCATTGAATTGTCCGCCAGCATCAAGGGCATCGTCGTGCTCAGCGTCACGGCCATCCTCGCGCATGGCGTGATCCTGCACCGCATCGACCACGGCGCCCGCGCCGAGTGTTTTTACCTGCTGCTGCCCGACACCGAACCCACGCCGGCCAGCCACCTGGCCACGCCGCAGGCCAGCTGCCTTCCCGTGCTGTTCCACCGCAACGGCGGTTTCTGGCACCTGGACGCGGCCAGCGGCAAGGAAACCGCGCTGGCCCCCGCCACCGCCCTCGACAAGCTGAGCGGCTTTGCGCGGCACAACCGCTTCGCCAGCGAACCGTATCCGGAATGCTGGATCATCCGCACCGAAGGCGCGGCCCTTTGCGATAGCACCATGCAAACTGCGTAGTAACACTGTTGTAAATCTGCAGTTATCCGCAAGGCTTTAGCGTGGTATCAGTACGAGAAAAATCATCGACAACCCCAGAATAAACACCGCTTCCAGCGTAAACACGATGGCGGGAATCTGCAATTCGCGCGGGATTTTCATGGCGAGACCTCTTCAAAACGTGGTACTGCTTTCAGCATAGCGCGCCCTGCGCCAAATACATTATCAGCTGCACAACACACTTGGCCGGCCGGCATCAGGCGCCGAGTCCGCCATCACGTCCATTCCGACACACAATTTAACACTTTAATAGCAGATATTGCGCAAATAGCCCCCAGCGATGCCCTTGCGTACTGTATATTCATCCAGTTAATATTTCCCGTACTTCACAAAGCGCCCGCACGGCGTTTTACATTTCCTATGGCTTCCAACAAAGCGCACCATGCGACCGGTTGGGCTGCCGGCGTGATCGCCGCGGCCCTGGTCGCGCACGCTGGCGCCGGCGGCCCCTATCAAGTGCTGAGCATGCTCGCCTTTGTCATGGGGGCGCTGGGCGGCACGGCGCCGGACTGGCTGGAAGTGGCCTGGTGGGCGCGCACGCACCGGCTGTGGATCACGCACCGCACGTGGACCCACTGGGGCCTGGCGTGGATCGCCCTGCTCGTCTACACATATCTGCAATTGCCGCACCACCTGTGGGCGCCGCCCCTGTTCGGCTTTGCCGCGGGCGGCATCATGCATCTGCTGGCCGACTGGCCCAATCCGCTGGGCGTGCCGTGGATTTTCCGCCGCCACTCGCTGCGCTGGTGGAAAAGCGGGCGTCACGACATCATCGTCATCATCGCCGCCTGGCTGGCCGCCACCGTCGTGGCCGACCACGTGTTTTTCGACGGCATCCACTGGCAGCGCAGCGTGCTGGCGTTCGAGGGCCTGCTGCACTGGTCCGCCACGGCCCTGCAGCAAGCCTGGGCGGATCTGCAACAGTGGCAGGAGCGCTGGCGCCTTGGTGGCTGACGCCGATTGACGCCGCCCGCATGGCAATGTGATAATGAGTATCATTCTCAAACAGCCCAGCCAGCCGGCACCCCGCGTTCCGTCAGCCCAGCCCATCCCTTGCCTGGAGAACGCAGTGAGTACCGTCCGTCCCACCCATGCCAGCCACCTGAACACTCTGTACAGCGAACACCACGGCTGGCTGTATGGCTGGCTGCGCGGCAAGCTGGGCAACCGCGCCGAGGCGGCCGACCTGGCGCAGGACACTTTTTTACGCCTGCTGGGCAAGCGCGAGGTGACACCGCTGGCGCCCCTGCGCGAGCCGCGCGGCTACCTGGCGACCATCGCGCGCGGCTTGCTGATCGACCGCTACCGGCGCCAGGCGCTGGAACAGGCCTACCTGGAAGCGCTGGTCCAACAAGCCGAGCCGATATCGATGTGCGCCGAAACGCATGCCATCATCATCGAAACCCTGCTCGCCATCGACCGCCTGCTCGACCGCCTGGGCGCGCGCACGCGGGCCATCTTCCTGCTGGCGCAAATCGAAGAACTGAGCTATGTGGACATCAGCCGGCGCCTGGGCGTGTCCCTGCCCACCGTGAAAAAGCACCTGGTGCGCGCCTACACGGAATGCCTGATGCTGGCGGCCGGCTGATGTTTTCCCCTTTCCCCCCGCAGTCGGCCCCAATCGCCCGCAAGGTGCTGGCCGCCGCCGCCCACTGGCATGTGGAACTCCAGTGCGGCAGCGCCGACCCGGCCGCCCTGCGGGCATGGCGCGACGCCAGCGCCGAGCATGAACGGGCCTGGGAACTGCTGCAGCGCATGGACGGCCAGCTGGCCACGATACCGCCGGCGCTGGCAATTCCCGCCCTGCAGGCGGCGCAGCAGCGCCGGCGCAGCGCCGCGAAAGTGCTGGCCATGCTGCTGGCGGCCGGCGGCGGCATCGTGCTGGGCCAGGCGGGCCTGCAGTCCGCCCCCTGGCAAGCGTGGACGGCGTCCTTGCGCACGGCGCCGGGCCAGCGCCGCCACGTGGCGCTGGCCGATGGCGGGCATATGGAAATGAACACGGACAGCGCCGTCGACGTCGACTACAGCGCCGCGCGCCGCCGCATCCGCCTGCACCATGGCGAAATCATGATCACGACGGCGCCCGATGCGCGCCCCTTCCTCGTCGACACGCCGCACGGCGTGATCCGCGCGCTGGGCACGCGCTTCGGCGTGCGCTGCGATGCGGACGGCAGCGTCGTCAGCGTCTTCGAGCATGCCGTGGAAGTACGCTGCGCGGCGCGCCCGGACGCCGTGCGCCGCCTGGAAGCGGGCCAGCAGCTGCGCTTTGGCGACACTGGCCCGGATGATGCGCAGGCCACGCAAGCGCACCAGGACAGCTGGCTGCGCGGCATGCTGGTGGCCGCCGACTGGCCCCTGCAACGGCTGGTCACGGAACTGGCGCGCTACCGGCGCGGGCGCCTGGCCTGCGACGCCGGCGTGGCGCGGCGCCCCGTCACGGGCACCTACCGGCTCGACGATATCGACGCCGTGCTGGAAAGCCTGTGCGCCTCGCACGGGCTGCAAGTGACCTACTTCACGCGCTACTGGGCCACGGTATCGGCCCGGTCAACGTAATTATTTTCAGTTTTTTTGCCTCAGGGGTTGGTGTTTCGGCGCGCTGCTTCGGCTTGACAGGTAAGTAGCCGATTCATCCACCATTGACCATACCCTGAGCAGAAAGACCGAGCATGCAGCCGACCATCCCCGTCCTCCATCCCGCCGCGCGCGCCATCCGCCTGGCCGTCCTCGCCATGGCGTGCGCCGCCCCCGCCGCCTTCACCGCCGCGCCCGCGCTGGCGCAAGGCCAGGCCGCCGCGGCAAGCGCTGCGCCGCAAGCCTACGCCATCGCGGCCGGCCCGCTGGCCACCGCCCTGAACGACTTCGCCGTCGCCGCCGGCGTCAGCCTGTCGACCGATCCCGCGCAGACGCGCGGCTTGCGCTCGCCCGGCGTGCGCGGCAGCCACAATGTGGCGCAGGGCTTTGTCCAGGTGCTGGCCGGCAGCGGCCTGGAAGCGGTGCAGCTGCCGAACGGCGCCTACGTGCTGCGCCAGGCGGCACCCTCCTCCGCGCCGGCGGCCGGCACGGAAAAGACCATGGCCCCCGTGGTGGTGAACGCCAGCATGGAGCGCGACCCCGTCAGTGAACACAGCAACTCGTATGCGGCGCGCGCCGTCACGGTCGGCAAGGGCGTGCAGACCCTGCGCGAGATTCCGCTATCGGTCAGCGTCGTCACGCGGCAGAAGATGGATGACCAGAACCTCAACACCATCGACGCCGTGCTGGCCAATACCACCGGCATCACCATGTACGACAGCCCCATGGGGGGGCGCTATGTGTATTCGCGCGGCTTCATGGTCGACACTTACCAGTTCGATGGCGTCAACCGCGCCATGTACTACCCGCAGGCGAACAGCTTCACCAGCAATACGGCCATGCTCGATCGCGTGGAGATCGTGCGCGGCGCCACGGGCCTGCTGCAGGGCACGGGCTCGCCCGGCGCCGCCATCAACATGGTGCGCAAGCGCCCGCTGGCGGAAAAGCAGGTGCAGCTGGCGCTCGGCGCGGGCCGCTGGAACGACGTGCGCGGCGAAGTCGACGTCACCGGCCCCTTGAACGAATCGGGCAGCATCCGCGGCCGCGCCGTGGCCGCGATTGAGCAGCGCGATTATTTCTATGACGTGGCCGACAGCCGCACGGACGTGCTGTACGGCGTGCTGGAATTCGACCTGGCGCCGGGCAGCAAGCTGACGACGGGCGCCAGCTACGAGAAGCTGCACTCGACGCCCTTCTTTTCCGGCATGCCCCGCTACCTCGATGGCAGCGACCCGAAACTGCCCCGCGAGACCTTCCTCGGCGCCGACTGGAACCGCTGGGCTAGCCGCCAGACGGCCGTCTTCGCCGAATTCGAGCACCGCTTCGACGCCGACTGGTCGCTGAAAGCCAGCGCCAACTACACGCGCGAGCGGCATGACGTGAAATACATGTTCAGCCAGGGGGCGATCAATCCCGCCACCCTGGCCGGCATGATGATGTACGGCGGCGTGTTCGACTACGGCAGCACCAACAAGGGTATCGACCTGTCGCTCGACGGCAAATTCAACGCCTTTGGCCGCCGCCACGGCTTCAGCGCCGGCATCAGCACCAACCGCCTGGAAAGCGACAGCGATTTCAGCCTGGCGCTGCTGCAGCAAGCAAACAATCCGCTGCAGCCGAATCACGGCGTGGCCGAGCCGAGCGACGCCTGGTTCCGCGAACACAGCTACCGGGGCGATCCCAGCGTAACAAAAATGACGCAGACGGGCGCCTACGGCGTGGCCCGCTTCAGCGTCAGCGATCCGCTCACCGTGGTGGCGGGCGCCCGCGTGTCGAACTACAAATGGAGCAGCGTGTACCGCGACACGGGCGAGGTGTACATCGATCCCTACCGCGAAAACGGCGTCGTCACGCCATATGGCGGCGTGATCTACGCATTCGACAAGCGCTGGTCCGGCTACGCCAGCGTCTCCGACATCTTCCAGCCGCAAAACCAGCGCACGGCCGAAGGCGCCCTGCTCGATCCGCTCAAGGGGCGCAACCTGGAAGTGGGCGTCAAGGGTGAACTGTTCGACGGCAAGGTGAACACCTCGCTGGCGCTGTTCCGCATCGAGCAGCGCAACCGCGCCGAGCTCGACCTGGCCAATACCTGCTCGTCCGGCACGGAGTGCTATTTCTCGACGGGCAAGGTGCGCAGCGAAGGCGTCGATGCGGAAATCAGCGGCGAAGCGGCGCCGGGCTGGCAGCTGTTCGCCGGCTACACGCTGAACAATTTCAAATACCTGGAGCAGACGTCGAACGCGGGCGTGATGTTCGCCAGCACCTACTCGCCGCGCCACATGCTGCGCGCGTGGAGCGACTACCGCCTGCCCGGCGCCTTGCAGCAGTGGAGCGTGGGCGGCGGCGTGAACTTCCAGACGGAGAGCTCGCGCATCACGCGCGACGTGAGCGTGGCGCAGGGCGCGTATGCCTTGTGGAGCGCGCGCGCCGCCTGGCAGATCGACCGCAACTGGACGGCGTCGCTGTCCGTGACGAACTTGCTCGACAAACGCTACTACCAGACGGTGGGCGCGCCGGCCTGGGGCAATTTCTACGGCGAGCCGCGCAAGGCGCAACTGACCTTGCGCGCGCGTTTCTAAGCGGGACTCAGGTCGCCGGGCGCAGGGGCGCCTTCGGCAGCGGGATGAATTCCGTCTCGCCCGGCACCTGCCCCATGCGCTGGGCGCTCCAGTCGTCGGCCGCCTGCGACAGGCGCTCCTTGCTCGACGAGACGAAATTCCAGAACAGGTAGCGGTGGCCGTCCAGCGGCTCGCCGCCGATGACGACGAACTGCACCGGGCCGCCGCCTGCCGATACCACGGGCACGGCACCTGCCTCCAGCAAGGCCATGGTGTGCGGCAGCAGCGCCACGCCGTCGAGCAGCACCTCCCCGCTGACCGGATAGATCGCCGCTTCCGGCGGCAATCCTTCCAGCCGCAGCTCGCGCCCCGCCTGCAGCGCCACGTCCAGGTACAGCGTCTGCATGTAGGTGCGCACGGGCGAGGTCTGGCCGAAGGCCGTGCCGATCAGGACTTTCACGACGGCGCCATCGAGCGTCACGACGGGAATGTCGGCCTGCGGCGTGTGCGTGAAACTCGGCGCATCCTCTTCGTGCGCCTTCGGCAGCGCGGCCCACAGCTGCAAGCCGTGCGTGCGGTGCGGCTGGCCGGCCAGATCCTGCGGCGTGCGTTCCGAATGCACGATGCCGCGCCCGGCCGTCATCCAGTTGATGGCGCCCGGTTCGATGCGCTGGCAGGAACCGATGCTGTCGCGGTGGTCGATCGCGCCCTCGAACAGATAGGTAACGGTGGCCAGGCCGATATGCGGATGGGGGCGCACGTCGTGGTTGGCGTCGGGCGCCACGTCGATGGGGCCGAAATGGTCGAAGAAGATGAAGGGACCGACGGCCTGTTTCTGGCTTGACGGCAGCAGGCGCCGCACGACGAAGCCGCCGCCCAGGTCCTTTTCGTGGCTTTTCAGGATGGCCGCGCTCATGCCAGCACCGTCGTGATTTCCGTGGTGACGGCCGTCATCAGCTTGTGGATCGGGCATTTGCCGGCCACGGCCAGCAATTCCTGGCGCTGCGCATCCGTCAGCTCGCCCGTCAGGTGCAGGGTGGCGGCCAGGCGGTACACGCCCTTGCGCTCCTCGCTGGCATCGCGCTCGGTCGACACTTCCACGTGCTCCAGCGGGATGCCCTTGTGTTTGGCGTACCAGACGACGGTGAGCGCCTTGCAGGCCGACAGGGCCGCGTCGTACAGGTCGTGCGGCGACGGGCCGGCGTCGTCGCCGCCCTCCTCCACCGAGGCGTCGGCGGAAATGATGTGATCGCGCACGTGCACGATGTGGCGCATGGCTTGCGACTGGTCGCGGATGGCTTTGATGGTCATGGCGTTCCTTGATGCGTTTGGAAAGCCACAATTTACACCGTTTGCCCGCTTGGCGCAGCCCGCTCCCTGCCAACTTGCCTAATCGAGCGTGCGCGCCACCCGGAATCCCACGATGTCATTCGACAGCACGGTGGAAAAGCCGTTGCGCAGGGCCGAGCGCAGGTAGCGCGGGTGGTACAGCCAGGAGCCGCCGCGCAGGATGCGCCGGCTGCTGTCGCTGCCCTCTTCCCATGCGCTGCCATCGACGGGCGCGCCCTCGTAATTGTCGTGCACCACGTCCTGCACCCATTCCCACACATTGCCATGCATGTCGAACAGGCCCCAGGAATTCGGCGCGAACGTGCCCAGCGGGCTGGTGCCGCCCCGGTACACGCCGCGCGGGCCGCCGTTGTACACATACAGGCCGTCATAGTTGGCTTGCTCGGTGCTGATCGTGTCGCCCACATTGAACGCCGTGCGCGTGCCGGCGCGGCACGCGTATTCCCATTCCGCTTCGCTGGGCAGGCGGTACTTGCGCCCGGTACGTTCACTGAGCCAGGCCAGGTACAGTTGCGCGTCATTCCAGCTCACGCCCACCACCGGGTGCTGGTCGTTCTGCACGAAGCCGGGATTGTCCCAGTCCGTCTCGGAACCGCCCGCCCAGCCGGTCGCCTTGACGAAGGCGCGCCATTCGCCCACGCTGACAGGGTGGCGCGCCAGCGCGAACGGGCGCTCGATGCCGACCCAGTGCTGCGGCCTCTCGCGCTCGAGCCAGGCCTGTTGCGAGCCGGCCTGGATGGCGGCCTTGTGCTCCGTCTCGTGCGCGCCCATCTGGAAGCGGCCGCTGGGAATGAGCACCAGTTCCGGCCCCTGTCCCGCGCCATCGAGAAAATCGTCGCGCAAGACGCCTTCCGCATTGGCCACCGGTTGCGCATGTTCGGGTTCCGATTCCGATTCCGGCGCCGGCGCGGGGACAGCGGCGGCGGCGGCGCGGCTGGCCTCTTCGCGGCGCGCCCGTTCCTGCTCGGCGCGGTAGGCCGCCTCCGCCTTGGCGACGATGGCCTTGCGCTGCAATTCCTGGTGTTCCTGCAGGGCGGTGGCGGCATCGGCTTCGCGGCGCGCGCGCAGCTGGCCGCGCAGCGCCTCCTTGCGCAGCTTGCGCGCCTCTTCCGCTTCGAAATGGCGCTGCGCCTCCTGCTCGCGGCGCAGTTTGTCCAGTCGCTGCTTTTCCAGCGCGGCGGCCTGGATTTCTGCCTTGCGGCGCTGGTCCAGTTCTTCCTGGCGTATCCGGGCCTGCTTGATCTCTTCCTCGCGGGCCTGTTCGGCGGCCAGCGCCGCCTCCTTTTTCTGCTGCGCCGCGCGCGCCTGCTGCTGGCGCGCCTGCTCCGCCAGTTCTTCGGGCGACGGCCCAGCCGCGCGTTCCAGGTTTTCCAGCAAGGCTTGCACGGATTGCGGACGCAGTTCCGGCGTCAGCGAAAATCCGTTCTGCAGCACTTGCCATTGTTGCGCGTTGAGCGCTTGCGGCGTTGATGGCAGATGGCTGGCGCTGCGCGTGTCGTCGAACGGCATGCGCCCTTCGAGCATCTGATAGATCATCACGGCCACCGCATACACGTCCAGGCGCGGGCTGGGCTGGCGCTGGTTGGCGCCGGCCTCGGGCGCCCGGTAGCCGTGCGTGCCCGCGTTCGGCATGTCCAGCGCCAGGCTGCTGTCCGCATTGCGCACGCGCGTAGCGATGCCGTAATCGAGCAGCTTGACGTCGCCCTTCGCCGTCAGGAAGACGTTGCCCGGCTTGAGATCGCGGTGCACCAGCTTGTGCTTTTCCCACGCATACGACAGGGCCTCGGCCACCGGCTGCAGCAGTTGCTGCACGGTGGACAGGGGCAGCGCGCCCTCGCGCGCCAGATAGTGCTCGAGGTCTTCGCCATCGAGGCATTCCATGATGATGAAATAGCTGGCCGTGGCCGGGTCCTGCGCCCACTCGTAGACGCGCACGATGTTTTCATGCGCGAGCTTGCGCGCCTGGGTCGCTTCCTCGATCAGCAGCTTGGCATGCGTGGCGCTTTGCGTCAGCTGCGGCGGCAAGATCTTCAGCGCCACCATTTCGCTGCTGCCCAGCTCCGCGTGCGTGGCCAGGTCGGTGGCTTGCCACACCTGCCCCATGCCGCCCGTGCCGATCAGCCGTTCGAGCCGGTAGCGGCGGTTTTGCGGACCGATTTCCTGGCCCGTCATGAAGCCCAGCTCCGTGCCCTGGCGCACGGGCAGCGGCGCGGCCACGGGAGCGGTGCCGGGCGGCGCGTACTCGGCGTCGAGGATGGCGTTCTTGCGGCGTTCAAATTCCTGCTCGCTGAGCAGCCCGTCGTCGTGGAGGGCGCGCAGTTCCCGCAGTTTGTCTCGTGCTTTTTGCATCATCTGGGGTGAAACGCTTCCATCAAGGCTGCAGGGCGACGCCGCAGGCGGCGCAGAATTTATCTTCGGGATGGCCCGCGCGCTGCGCATGGCCGTTCTTGCAGCGGGCCGGCGCCGATGCTGGCGCGGCGCAGGCCGAGGCCGCACCCGGCTGCAGCGCCTGCGCCACGGCCACGCCCAGCTGCGCCTGTGCCGACAGGCCGTGCGCATGCGCCGCATTCTGCAGGTTGATCAGGTCCAGCTGCTGGCGCCGTTCGCGCTCCGCCTGGCCTTCCAGGTAGCTGCGTTCCTGCGCCACGCTGTCCTGCGCCATGCGCAGCGCGTCCAGCGGCGCGACGCTGTTTTCGGCCGCCGCCAGCGCCGCCAGCGCGTGGATCTGCTCGGCGCTCATGCCCGCCTGCAGCTGCACCTTGAGCACTTGCGCCAGCGCGGCCGCATTCTGCCCGGCGGCCATGGCCACCTTGCCCGTGTCGCTCAGGGAGCCGATTTTCTCGATGCGGTCGATGTCGATGCGCGCCAGTTCGGCCGCATGCGCCTGCTGCGCCAGCAGGGCTTCATATTCTCCCTTCCAGCGCGCGTAATCGCTTTCGCGCTGCTGCGCCATGGCCAGCAAGTCGCGCTGCCATTGCGCTTCCTGTTCCAGCTGGCGCAGCTGCTGGCGCTGTTCCTCGATGGCCAGCGCGTCGAGCTGCGCCAGCTGCGTTTGCTGCTGCAGCTGGCGCGCGTGCACGCCGTCGGCCTCGATGGTACGCAGCAGCTTTTCCTGCTGCGCGATGGCGTCCTCGCGCGCGCCGCCGCGCCGCAGCGCTGCCACCTTTTCCGCGATTTCCGCCGCCTGCACCTGGGCCGCCTCGTCCTTGTGCGCCTCGGCGCGCAGCAGTTCGCGCTGACGCGCCAGCTGCATCTGGTCTTCCCACTCCTGCACCCGCTCGGCCTCGCGCTTGCGCGCCGCGTTGGCCAGCATCAGGCCCTGCCAGGCCGCCTGGTGCTGCTCCGCCTCCAGCTGCGCCTCGCGCTGGGCCGCATCCGCCTCCGCCTGGCGCAGGCGCGCCAGCTGGGTGCGGCGGCCCGTCTCGTCGTCGATCAGCAGCGCGCTTTCAATCTGCTGCGCGATCGACTGCAAGTGGACTTGATGCGTAAAGCGCTGCTGCGCCAGCTGGATCTGCTCGCGCCCGTGCAGCTGCGACAATTCCAGCTCGCTGCGCATCTTGATGGCGGCCAGCGCCCGCACGTGTTCCCAGTTGGCCGCTTCATCGGCCCGTTGCGCGCCCTTCTGCGCCAGTTCCTGTTCCAGCTCGCCCAGCGCCAGCGCGGCGCCGTGATCGAGCGCCTGGCGCCGCGACTTCGCTTCCAGGATGCGGCCATACAGGTCGATCTGGCGTCCGCGCAGCGCTTGCAGGCGCTCCGCCTCCTGGTGGCCCAGCTCCGCCTTTTCCAGCGTCGCGTCCTGCCGCAGTTCGGCGCGGCGGTGCGCATGGCGCGCCGCCAGTTCCTCGCGGCGGATGCGCTGCCATTCTTCCTCGTCATACAGCTGGTCGAGCTGCTTCATGCGCTCAAGGCTGTGCTGCTCCAGTTCCTGCGCCGGCAAGCCGCCCAGCCACAGGGTGCCAATGCTGGCGCCGGCGTCTCCATCGCGCCTGTCGTGCCGCAAGCTGAGCGTTTCCACGCGCGCCACGGCCAGGCCGGACGGCGCCAGGCGCTGCGTCAGGGCCGATTGCAGGCGTTCGTTCAGTTCGGGCCGCAGGTCGGCATTCGCGTCCATCTCGCGCAGCGCGCGGCTGCCGATGAATTCCAGCGCAATCTGGCGCACGGACGGCAGCAGCAAGGCATGCAGGTGGGCGCGCGTGACAGCGCCCGGCGCGCGCATGAACTGGCGCGCGAACGCATCGGGCTGGCCCAGCGCGATGTCCACGCGCAGCGAGGCGGCGATGTTCAGCAGTTCCGTGCTGGCCAGGCCGGGCAGGTCGAATTCCAGGCTAACGGCGTCGGCGCGCGCGATCAGCACCTCGGCCGGACGCGCCGGCAGCAGCGCGGGCAGGCGCGCAAAGAAGGCGGCGCTGTCGTAGTCGCCGACCGGTATCAAGGTGAAAGCGTCCGATTGCACGATCCAGGCGCGCGACTCGGCCGGCACCTGCAGGCGCCGCGCCGCGCTGCCGAACAGCGAGGACAGCTCGCGCACGCCGAAGAACAGGGCCAGTTGCCCATCAGCAAGATGCCATTGATTGGCATGCAGCACCGCGTCGCTGTTGGGAGCGCCCAGCGACAAGCCGCATTGCGCGCAATAGCCGGCGGCAGCGCCGTTCTTGTGCTCGCAGCGCGGGCAGCGGGCGCCGCCAAAACCAAACAATTGGAACATGTGTGACTCCTGATGAGAATGATTGCGTGCGCTGGCTGCCGTAGCGATTCTAGCAGGAGCGCCGGCGGCGCACGCTACACCGCGCAGTATCGAATAATGCCATGTGGCAATTGCATTCATATGCCCGGATACAGGGCTATTTAGCCCTCAATTCCAGCCGTCGGCTGGTCGGCCGCCCCCGTCGGCATTTCAGCGCCGTTTTTTTGCAGGCCATCCCGCCAAAACCACGGCTGGTCGCATGCGCATGGCGGGCGGGCGCGCGCTTGGCTACAGTGCAGACATACCCACCCGCCACCCGAAAGGAACGATCATGAACACGCAAAAAAACGCCCTGAAAAACATGGAAGCCATCTTTACCGTCGCCGTCGCCATCGCCTGCGGCGCCAGCTACGTCAGCTTCATGCAGCCATCGGCAGCCAGGAGCGCCGACGTGGCGCAGACGAACGCCATCCCCGTCGTGGTGGTCAGCGCCAAGCGCCTGACGGAGCAGGAAAAGAAGATCTCGCTGATCGAGGAACGCCAAGCCTTGCTGGGCAACGCCACCGCCAGCACCCTGTGAGCCACGCATGATGACTCCACGCCGCCTGGCGCCAGTTTGAACACGACCGCGCCAGGCCGCCATTTGCATCTCATTGTATCCGCCACGGATACACGGACACACAGCATTGTGTCAATTGTAATAAGTTGAATCAAAGGCGAAAAACCGCCAGCAAGCGCCTATAGTCCATTTCACGCAATCACCGAAATGGAGCACACCATGAAACCCATCACACTCTACGCAGCAGCCATGCTTGCCATCAGCGCCGCGGCTTTTTTGCCCGCGCAGGCCATGGCACAGAATCAGCTCGGCGTCAGCATTGTCGTCGGCAACGCCCCGCCTCCGCCACGGTTTGAAAGCGTGCCGGCGCCGCGCGCCGGCTATGTCTGGGCGCCCGGCTACTGGAACTGGGATGGCCAGCGCCATGTCTGGAACAATGGCGAATGGCTGCGCGAACGGGGCGGCAACCAGTACCGCCGCGCCGCCTGGATACAGGAGAACAACCGCTGGCGCCTGGACCGTGGCGGCTGGGTCGCCGCGCAGGTGCAGCCCGTGCGCTATGACGAAATCCGCATCGCCCCGCCGCCGCCGCGCCGCGAAGCCATCCCGCGCGCGCGCCACGGCTACATCTGGGCGCCCGGCCACTGGGAATGGCGCAGCCAGCGCTACGCCTGGACGCCGGGCGTGTGGATCGCCGAACGCCCCGGCTATGTGTATGCGCCGCCCGCCTGGAACCAGCGCGATGGCCGCTGGCAGATGGAGCAAGGCCGCTGGTCGCCACGGGGCCCGAACGGCGACCGCGACCGCGACGGCATCCCCAACCGCTATGACCGCGACAATGGCAACCGCCACGACCGCGATGGTGACGGCGTACCGAACCGCGACGACCGCCGTCCCGATAATCCGCGCCGCGATTAATACGCATCCGTAGTCCCGACAAGGCCACCCATCGCGGTGGCCTTGTCATTTTCCGGACACATCCGTGTATTAACATCGCGCGACGATCAATCACACTGCGCGAGAAAGATTCACGATGGCGATGGAAACTGCCGGTTTTACCTACGGCTCGGACACCTCGGGCCTGGTCTGGGGCTTCCTGTTTGGCCGCGCGGCGCAGCCGCTGGCGCTCGACTCGACGGCCGCATTGGCCTGGCTGGCCGATGGCGCGGCCCGCCCGGCGCAGGAATTCGTCTGGCTGCATTTTAATTTGTCGCATGCGGCCAGCGAAAAATGGCTGATGACGCACACGCAGCTGGCCGACGAATTCTATGAAACCCTGCACCAGGGTTCCCGTTCGACGCGCATCGAGCAGGCGGAAAATACCCTGATCGCCGTGGTCAACGATGTGGTGCACAATTTCTCGTTCGAAGCGTCCGACATTTCCACCATGTGGGCCAGCGTGGCGCAAAACCTCGTCATCACGGCGCGCCGCGCGCCGCTGCAGTCGATCGAGCGGCTGCGCCAGGCCGTCATCAAGAACCACGAACCGATCCGCTCGTCGGTGGAACTGCTGATCCACCTGCTGCGCGACCAGGCCGACGTGCTGGTCAACATCGTGCGCGACGCCGTGGCGCGGGTCGACGATATCGAGGATCACTTGCTGGCCGGGCGGCTGGTGCCGAAACGCGAAGACCTGGGCGCCATGCGGCGCGTGCTGGTGCGGCTGCAGCGGCTGCTGGCGCCGGAACCGGCCGCCCTGTTCCGCCTGCTGCAGCGTCCGCCCGCATGGGTATCGGAGCTGGACAGCCTGGAATTGCGCCAGTCGACGGAGGAATTTTCGGTGGTGCTCAGCGATATGTTCTCGCTACAGGAACGCATCAAACTGCTGCAGGAAGAGATTGCCGCCAGCGTCAACGAGGAAAACAGCCGCAGCCTGTTCGTGCTGACCATCGTCACCGTGCTGGCCTTGCCGATCAATATCATCGCCGGCATGCTGGGCATGAATGTGGGGGGAATTCCGCTGGCCCAGCACCCGCAGGGCTTCTGGATCATCGTCGCCATCATCGTCACGTTTACCGTGGTGGCGGGATGGCTGGTGGTGCGCGTGCAACGCAATAGTTGATTACTGGCAACACGACCTGGCAGGCGAACGGCAGGCGCCGTCCGCCATCACTGCATCAATGCCTAGCGGTGGTACTCGCCGGCCCGTTCAGGCTGGTAGACGATTTCCTCGATCTTGACCTTCACCACGCCGCCGGGCATGGGCCAGGCGATGCTGTCGCCGACGGACAGGCCCAGCAGCGCACTGCCGACGGGCGCCAGCACGGAAATGCGGTCGGCCTGGCCTTCCACATCCTTCGGATACACGAGCGTCAGGCAGAATTCCTCCTTGTTTTCCACCGTGAAGCGCACGGTGGAATTCATCGTCACGACGGTCGGGGGAATCTCTTGCGGCTCGAGCACCTCGGCGCGGCCCAGCTCATCGAGCAAGGCGGCCTTGTCCGGCGACAAATTATTACCCAAGGCATACAACAACGCTTCCAGTCGTTCCAGGTCTTGTGACGACAAAATAATTTTTGGTTTTTTTTCCAAGATATCCTCACTATTCATCATTAGGGCGACGTCCGGTTTTGCTGGCGGCAGCTTGCTTGGCCGCGGCAGACAAAACAAACAGCATCAGAACGTCCATCATCAGCGGATTATGGACGAACTCGCGGAGCAAGGCCATAGCGTTCTCGCATTCTTCATTAAAATTTATTAAAATCAATGACTTGCAATGGCCGATACGGTCAAAAAGTTAATCCGTGCCGGGATGGACGCAGGCATTGAAGTTATTCTTGATGGCATTTTGTTTGCCGCCAGCATGTTTTTAGAGAAAAAAACCGGCGGGCAAAAAAAGGATTAAAATTCAATTTGAATTATTATTAGAAAGACACGCCCCGCCTTTTCCGCCTGTCTTGTCGTCTTGCCCGCTGCCAACGGCGTGCTGCATGGATACTAAATTGCCGCGTACCCTGTACTTTCACGCTGCAAAATGACAATATGTCGGCCTTAGCAACACTTAGCAACACGTTGAGAGTTCCGGCTCACTTCGGTTTTCATCAGACTGGAACGTAAAGTATGGCAGGGCGAGGCGGGATCACACGGGGCGGCGGCAAGCGGGGCCGGCAGGAGAATGCGTCATGATGGCGCCCCTGATGCTGCCTTCCGCGCAGCTGCGCGGCGACCGGATAGCCCGGCTGAACTTGCTGGCCGCGGCAGCCATGCTGGCCATGGCCAGCCTGCTGCTGATCCTTTTCCAGTTGTTTTCCCTCCAGGCATCTTTCCAGCGCAGCCTGCACATCCAGGCCGACATGCTGGCGCCCGCCGCCACCCAGGCCATGCGCCAGGACAATCGTCTTGCCGCGCAACAACTCCTCGCTCCCCTCGCCGCCGCCCCGCATATCCGGCAAGCACTGCTCTACACCCCCTATGGCACGCCGTTTGCCCGCTACGCGCGCAGCGGCGCCGATGCCGTGCCCACGGCGCCGCGCAACGGCCTGCACATCGATTACCTGGACGGCAGCGCCGCCATCCTGAAGGCCTTGCCCGGCGGCGGCGCGCTGTACCTGCGCGCCAGCCTGGCGCCGCTGTACGCCAGCCTGGCGCAATTTGCCGCCTTTACCCTGCTCGTCTGCCTGTGCGCATTCGGCCTGACGTTCCTGATGGTGCGCCGCACGCGCACCGCCGCCCAGCATGCGGAAAACCATCTGCACTACCTGGCCCACGTCGACTCCGTCACGCAGCTGCCGAACCGCCATGAATTCAACGACGCCCTGGCCTACGCGCTGGCGCGCGCCGACCGCCAGGACAGCAGCGTGGGCCTGCTGCTGCTGGACCTGGACAATTTCAAGATCGTCAACGATACGCTGGGCCACCATTGCGGCGACCAGCTGCTCAAGCTCGTCGCCGGGCGCCTGGTGGGCATCCTGCGCGGCACCGACATCATCTGCCGCATCGGCGGCGACGAATTCGTCGTCATCGTCGAACCGGCCGACGACGCCTCGGAAATGGCCAGCGTGGCGCGCAAGATCCTCGCCGTGCTGGCCCCGCCATTCGACCTCGAAGGCCACCAGCTGTATGTCAGCGCCAGCATCGGCGTGAGCCTGTACCCGTTCGACGCGCAGGACGTGGCCACCCTGACGCGCAATGCCGATACGGCCATGTACCACGCCAAGCACCAGGGTAAGAACCGCTACGCCGTGTTCAAGGCCGAAATGGAATTGCGCGCCCAGCGCCGCCTGCGCATGGAAGCGAACCTGCGCCGCGCGCTGCAAAATGAAGAACTGTATCTGCACTACCAGCCGCAGATCGACTTGCGCAGCGGGCGCATCGTCGGCGTGGAAGCGCTGGTACGCTGGAACTGCCGCGAAATGGGCCAGCTGAGCCCCGCCGAATTCATCCCCGTGGCCGAGGAAAGCGGCATCATCGTCGACCTGGGACGCTGGGTGCTGCAAAGCGCCTGCCGCCAGGCGGCCCTCTGGTGCAAGGCGGGGCTGCTCGATTCGCTCGAGCACGTGGCCGTCAACCTGTCGGCCTGCCAGGCGCGCGACCCGGGCCTGATGGACGATATCCGCGCCATCCTGCACGAAACGCAGCTGCCGCATGGCTTGCTGGAGCTGGAAATCACGGAAGGGGTCTTGATGGACAATATCCACGCCAACGTGGAACTGATGCGGCGCCTGCAGGAAACGGGCATCCATTTGTCCGTCGACGATTTCGGCACCGGCTATTCGTCGATGTCCTACCTGAAGCGCCTGCCGATCGACCAATTGAAGATTGACCGCAGCTTCGTGCACGACCTGCCGGGCGAGGGCGAAGCCATCGTCACGGCCATCATCGCCATGGCGCACAGCCTGCACCTGAAGGTGGTGGCCGAAGGGGTGGAGACCTTGCAGCAGGTGGAGTTTTTGAGAACGGCGGGCTGCGACAACGTGCAGGGCTACTTCTTCGCGCGCCCGATGACGGCGGCGCAGTTGACGGCATTGCTGCTGGAGCGGCGCGACTGGAGCACGCGCACGATTTTGCCGGCTTGAGTTGCTGCCAACGATGGTGTCGGATTACGGCCGTTGGCCTAATCCGACCTACGCCATGAACAGGTAGGTCGGCGTAGGTCGGGTTAGCGCGAAGCGCGTAACCCGACACCACCCACATCAGGCCAATTTCGCCGAATGCTCGCGCGTCGCGTGGAACGTCAGCTTCGGCCAGCGCTCTTCCGTCAGGCGCAGGTTGACGCCCGACGTGGCCAAATAGGCCATGTTGCCGGCCGCATCGTAGGCCACGTTGTGGCCCAGCGCGTTCTCGAAATCCTGCAGGACGCGCTTGTCGTCGCAGCTGACCCAGCGCGCGCTGCTGATGCTGGTGCCTTCGAACACGGCGTCGACGCCATATTCGTTGAGCAAACGGCTGGCCACCACTTCGAACTGCAGCACGCCGACGGCGCCCAGTACCAGTTCGCCGCCCTGCACGGGCTTGAAGACCTGTACCGCACCCTCTTCGCCCAGCTGCTGCAAACCCTTGTGCAACTGCTTGATTTTCAAGGGATTACGGATGCGCACGGAGCGGAAGAAGTCGGGCGCGAAGTATGGAATGCCCGTAAAGGTCAGCATCTCGCCTTCGGAAAAACTGTCGCCGATCTGCATGTTGCCATGGTTCGGCAAGCCGATGATGTCGCCCGCGTACGCTTCTTCCACCTGTTCGCGCGACGATGCCATGAAGGTCACCACGTTCGACACCTTGATCTCGCGCCCCAGGCGCAAGTGCTTGACCTTCATGCCGCGCTCGAAACGCCCCGAGCACACGCGCAAAAAGGCGATGCGGTCGCGGTGCGCCGGGTCCATGTTCGCCTGGATCTTGAAGACGAACCCCGTAAATGGCTGCTCGGACGGCGCCACCGACCGCACGGTCGCGTCGCGCTCGCGCGGCGCCGGCGCCCAGTCGACCAGCGCGGACAGGATCTCGCGCACGCCGAAGTTGTTGATGGCCGAACCGAAGAACACGGGCGTCTGCACGCCGGAGAGGAATTCTTCCAGGTTGAACGGGTTCGACGCGCCGTGCACCAATTCGACTTCCATGCGCAATTGATCCATCTCAAGCGGGAACATCTCCTGCAGGCGCGGATTGTCGATGCCCTTGATGATTTCGAAGGCGCCGTCGGCCTTCTCTTCACCGGCCTTGAACAGCATGATCTCGTCGTTCAGCAGGTGGTACACGCCGCGGAAGTTCTTGCCCATGCCGATAGGCCAGGTGACGGGCGCGCACTGGATCTTCAGCACCGATTCGAGTTCGTCGAGCAGGTCCAGCGGATCGCGCGTCTCGCGGTCCATCTTGTTCATGAACGTGACGATGGGCGTATTGCGCATGCGGCAGACGGCCAGCAGCTTGATCGTCTGCGCTTCCACGCCCTTGGCCGCATCGATCACCATCAGCGCCGAATCGACGGCCGTCAGCACGCGGTAGGTATCTTCCGAGAAGTCCTGGTGGCCCGGGGTGTCGAGCAGGTTGACGACGTGGTCGCGGAATTCGAACTGCATCACCGAGGAGGCGACGGAAATGCCGCGCTGCTTCTCGATCTCCATCCAGTCCGACGTCGCGTGGCGGCCCGATTTACGGGCCTTGACGGTGCCGGCCATCTGGATCGCGCCCGAGAACAGCAGCAGTTTTTCCGTCAAGGTGGTCTTACCCGCATCCGGGTGGGAAATGATGCCGAAGGTGCGGCGGCGCTGCACTTCGCGCGCGATCACGGCCGGCGCCTTGCTGCTGACCGACGCTGCGGCGTTGTCCGCGCTGTCGGTGGAATCGGGGGTGTTGATGTCGTTCTCGTTGGCCATATTGGTGACCATAATATGGCCCTCGCAAAAAACCCTCGATTTTACAGAAGGATCGGCCTTCCGTGTGAACTGCTTCACTCTGGCGAACGGCAAAATCGGCTGACCGGGGCGCAGTTCATCAAGGGGTCACAATCCGCAGGCAACATTGCACTGCAGAAATGTTGTCACCCTACCCTGGAAACCCGATGAAAATGCTCCTCACCCCCGCCATCCGACTCATGCAGCGCTTGCGCCTGCTGCCCAAATTCATGCTTGTCTGCCTGGTCTTCCTGCTGCCGCTGGCGCTGGCGACCACCCTGCTGATCTCGGAACTGGGCAAGTCGCTGGCCCAGGCGCAGGATGCGCAGCGGGGCGTGGCCTATGTGCGCCAGCTGCAGGAAGGCACGCGCCTGCTGCAGCAGCGGCGCGGCCTCGAGCACTTGCGCCTGAGCGGCAAGGCGGGCATGGACAACACGGCCGTCAATGCGCGCATCACGGCCGCGCTGGCGGCCCTGGCGCGCCTGCCGGCGGGCGCGGGCCTGCCCCAGGCGGCCGAATTGACGAAGCAGTGGCAAGCCTTGCTGGGCCGCCAGGCGGGCCTCGCGGCGCGCGACAGCTACGCGGCGCACACGGCGCTGCTGCGCCAGGCGGCCAAGCTGGGCCAGCTGGTAGCCGACCGCTCGCACCTGAGCCTGGACCCGGACGCGGGCGCCAACCACCTGAGCGCCGTCTTCACCGCCACCCTGCCCGACCTGGCCGAGAGCCTGTCCGACATCGGCGGGCGCGGTGCCGCCTACATCGACACGGGCCTGTTCGAAGCGAACGAAGACCAGCTCGTCAACGCCAACGCCCTGATCGCGCGCCACGAACTGGAACGCCTGCCGGCCCGCTACGACGAAATCCTCGCCGCCAAGCCGGCATTGCGCGCCAGCCTGCAGCCGGCCCTGAAAGCCGTGCCGGCCGCGCTCGCCTTCCTCGAACGCACGAAGAATGAAGTGACGAATTCCTACGACCAGACGTCGGGCGCGCAATTCCAGGCGGCCGGCATGCAGGCGATCGACGCCCTGCACGCGCTGTCCGGTGCCTCCGCCACGGCCCTGGACAGCCTGCTGGCGCAGCGCATCGCCCGCGACGAGGCGCGCCGCGGCCTGATCCTGGCCGCCATGCTGCTGGTGCTGCTGGCCGCCGCCTACCTGTGCGCGGGCTTTTATGCCGCCTTCGCGCGCGACGTGACGCAGTTGCGCGTGGCCGTCGGCGCGGCGGCGGCGGGCGACCTGTCGCAGCGCATCACCTCGCAGGCGCACGACGAAATCGGCGACCTGGTGCGCGACTTCGGCGCCATGACGCACGGCCTGGCCACGCTGGTGCAGGAAATCCGCGGCGGCGCGGCCGTCATCGCGGCGGCCGGCGCCGATATCGCCCAGGGCAACGCGGCCCTGTCCGGCCACACGGCCACGCAAGCGGACGCGCTGGGGGCCACCGTGGACTCGATGCGCGAACTGACGGCCACCGTGGGCCGCAACGAAGCCCACGTAGGACAGGGACGCACGCTGGTGGCGACGGCGGCCGACGTGGCCCTGCGCGGCGGCCAGACCGTGGGCGCCGTGGTCGAGACCATGGCCTCGATCAAGGCCAGTTCGCACAAGATCGTCGACATCATCGGCGTCATCAACGGCATCGCCTTCCAGACGAATATCCTGGCCCTGAACGCGGCCGTGGAAGCGGCGCGCGCGGGCGAGCAAGGGCGCGGCTTTGCCGTCGTGGCCGCCGAGGTGCGCAGCCTGGCGCAGCGCTCGAACGAGGCGGCGCTGGAAATCAAGCGCCTGATCGGCGATTCCGTCGCCACCGTCGATGCGGGTGGCGACCTGGTCAATGCCGCCGGCAGCACCATGCGGCAAGTCGTCGATGCCGTGCAGCAAGTTGCCGTGGTGATCGGACGCATCAGCAGCGCCGGTGCCGAGCAGAATGGCGAGATCGCCCGCATCAACCAGGCGCTGGCGCAGATCGACGACATGACGCGCCAGAACGCGGGTCTGGTCGACGAGGCGCGCGCCGGTTCGCAGCGCCTGCACCAGGAAGGCGAGGCGCTGACGCAGGCCGTGAGCCGCTTCCGACTGGGGGAACACGAGGTGCCAGGCCCGCGCCAGGCACCCGCCGCGACCGTGCGCGACGGCTTGCCCAGCGTGCGTCCGGCCGGCCTGTGGAGCGCCAACAAGCCGCGCGTCATATCACAAAATCGCGCAGAACGGCGCAAGGCTAGCTAGTCAAAAGTGTGCGCGTAGGACAAGGACTACAATTTCGCCTCAAAAGAGACTACAAAGTGGCGACTGCTAATCTTATGTTCGCCACTTACATAAGCTTTTAAAGTAGCTACATCGCGATCTGCACCGCGCGGTCGAAAGAAACACCGTTACCACATGAGTACGGCAGCTTTTTTTGACCGGCAACGCGGCAGTCGCACTCCGATGTAAAAAGCCTGTGAGGAATACTATGAGCCATACTCAACTTATCGCCCCGGTCCAGAAGAACCAGCTGCTGCCGCGCGCCATGCCGGCGGCCGGACGGGAAATCAAGCTTGCGTCGCGGGTTAGCCTCAGCAGTGCACAACAGAATGAATTGCTGGCCGCCCTGCCGCGCGCCGCGCTCGAATCGCTGTTCGAAGACCTGGAACTGGTGGAACTGCCTTTCGGCAAGGAACTGTATGCCTACGGTAACAACCTGGAATACAGCTACTTCCCCACCACCGCCATCATTTCCTTGCTGTACGTGATGGAAGACGGCGCCACGACGGAAATCGCCGTGGTCGGCCATGAAGGCGTGGCTGGTGCCTCGCTGCTGGCAGGCGAACGCGCCATGTGCACGGCCGTCGTGCAAAGCGCCGGTTACGGCTACCGCCTGAAAACGCAAAGCTTGCGCGATGCCTTCAATCAAGGCGGCGCCCTGCCCCAGCTGCTGATGCGCTACACCAACGCCCTGTTTGCGCAGATGGCGCAGAACGCCGTCGGCGGCCGCCACAGCTCGATCGAGCAAAAGCTGTGCCGCTGGCTGCTGGACCGCCTGGACCGTTCGCCATCGAACGAATTGAAGGTGACGCAGGAGCTGATCTCCATCATGCTGGGCGTGCGCCGCGAAAGCATCACGGCCGCCGCCGGCAAGCTGCAGGAAGAAGGCTTGATCCACTATCGCCGCGGCAATATCACGGTGCTGGACCGCGCCGGCCTGGAATGCTATGCGGGCGAGTGCTACAAGGTCGCCAAGACGGAATACGACCGTTTGCTGCGCGACGTATCACGCTGCTGATCTGACAGGCTGGATAAAAAAATGGCCGGGCTGCATGCCCGGCCATTTTTTTGCATTCAGAAACACTCACACGCTGGCGTCTTCGTCGATCTCTTCCGGCTCCGGCGTCAGCGGCAAGGGAATCACGGCTTCCACGCACGTCCCCTTGCCTTCCGGCCCCTGGCGCACGGTGAGGGTGCCGCCCAGCAACAAGGCACGTTCGCGCATGCCCAGCAAGCCGTGCGACATGGGTTTTTGCAGCGCATCTTCCGTGATGCCGATGCCGTCGTCGATCACGCGCAGCACCAGGCCGTGCTCGTTGCGCTTCAATGTCACGCTGACCATGCCGGCGCGCGCATATTTGAGGATATTCGTCAGCGATTCCTGCACGATGCGGAACAGGGCGATCGTCAGGGTCGCTTCGCGGTTGTCGATATTGATGGCCACATCCGTTTCGCAGCGAACCGAGCTCATGCGCGCAAAATCCTCGCAATAGCTTTCGATGGCGGCGCACAGGCCCAGGTTGTCCAGCAGGCTGGGGCGCAGATCTTCGACGATGCGGCGCTTCAGTTCCACCGTTTCCAGCAAGGTCGCCTTAGCGCGGCGCAATTGCGCGGCCAGGTCAGGCTGTGTATGCGCCAGTTGCTGCGTGACGGCCCCCAGGTCCATGCTGATCGAGGTCAGGTTGGCGCCCAGCTCATCGTGCAGCTCGCGCGCCAGGCGCGCCTTTTCCACTTCATTGACACTGATCAAATGGCGCGACAGCACGGATAACTGCTCCGTGCGCTTGCTGACCGTCGATTCCAGGGTGTCGTTGGCATTTTGCAATGCATACTCGACGGCCGCGCGGTTCTGGAAGCTGCGCCGCACCAGCTGGTAAAACATGATCAGCACGAGGATGGCCAGGGCATTGATGCCGATGCCGAGCAGCACGGCTTTCTGGTACTCATGATAAAAGGCGGCGCTGCCGGACGACAGCGCCTCATTCTGCTCGCGCGTCATGATCACCACCTGCAGGCGGATCTCGTCCATGGTGGCGCGGTCGTCGGTCACGCGGGAAATGTTGACGATCTCGGCCAGCCCGCCCTGCTTGTAGACGTCGATCGACTGTTGCAGCATCGACATCTTGCGACGGATCAAGCTCTTTAATTGGCCCAGGTTCTTCAGTTGGGTGGGACTGCCTGCGAGCAAGGTCTGCAGCTCGTTGAATTCGTTTTCGATTTCGGTGGTGGCGGTCTTCGACGGCCCCAGATAGGTTTCCGAGCCGGAAATGAAATAGCCGCGCAAGCTGCTTTCCGCATCGAGCACGAGCACGTTCAAATACTGCAGGCGGTCCGCCACGCGGGCGCTCTGGCTGAGCAAGGCGTTCGTGCCCTTCAGCGACTGCAGGTTATGATAGAGACTGAAACCATTGAGTACAAGCAGCAAGGCGCAAGTCACGCACAGGATCGTCTTGTACAGGGGCAGGCGGTGATTCGGGGCCGGTTCAGCGGTGAAATACATCCTGATGTGCATCCTTAGCAAGGTTCGGCGCGGGAGAGAGCGCCGGCGCCGGCCAATTATAGTCCTCGCCACAAACTGCTGCACTGCACAACATCAAGTCGTGCCCGGCTAGCTGGCTGAGCGATCATGCTGCCATGATCGCACCGCAGCGCTAGTCAAGCAAATTGTTTTTCATTGCGTAATAGGTCAAGTCGCTGTTCGATTGCAAGCCCATTTTTTCCATGATGCGCGTACGGTAGGTGCTCACCGTCTTGATGCTCAGCGACAAGGCCACGCCGATATCGGACACGGTGGCGCCGCGCGCCAGGCGCAGGAAGACCTGGAACTCGCGGTCCGACAATTCCGTATGCAAGGCCGCATTCGTGTCGCGGTCGAACGACTGCGCCAGCAACTCGCCCACGGTGGAGCTGACATAGCGGCGCCCCTGGAATACGGTGCGCACGGCCGTCATCAGCTCATCGGCTTCGCATTCCTTGTTCAGATAGCCATTCGCGCCCATCTTGAACAGGTTCAGCGCGTATTGCTGCGCGGGATAGCCGCTGAGGATCAGCACGGGCAATTCCGGCTGGCCCTGGCGGATCGTGCGCAAGGTATCGATGCCGCTCTGGTCGGGCATGGCTATATCGAGCAGCAATACATCGCAAATTTCGCGGCGGGCGATATCGAGCGCTTCGCGCCCCGTACCGGCTTCCGCCACCACACTGAAATCGTCTGACGACGAAAAAATCTGTTTGAATCCAGCTCGTACTATTTGGTGATCATCACAAATGGCAACGCGTATCATTGTTTCCCCTTAAATTTTCCTGGCCTGGGAAAGACTACCGGAACCTGAACGCTGCTCCGGCCTAGCGTCACTAACAAAAACGCAACATTAACATTATATTCAAAATATGGCGCACCGTACGGTAGCGGCAGCGCCAAGGCGGAGCCGGAGCGCCCATGCAGTATAGTCAAGCGGTACCGGACAACCCCACCTATATTGGTACAAATCTTATTTTAGCAAGTTTAAAATCGCCATTAATTCATTGCGTATCCACGCGCGGTCCAGCGGCGCTTCCTGCGGCACGACGGGCATGGCCGGCAGCACAGGCAGCTCATCAAGAATGGCATGCGATGCGCCACGGCTATCGAGCTTGTTGCGCGCGCCGCTGATGGTAAAACCCTGCTCATACAGCAATTCGCGGATGCGGCGTATCAACAGCACCTCATGGTGCTGATAATAACGGCGGTTGCCACGTCGTTTGACCGGCTTGAGCTGGGAAAACTCCTGCTCCCAGTAGCGCAGCACGTGCGGTTTGACGCCGCACAACTCGCTCACCTCGCCGATCGTGAAATAGCGTTTCGCCGGAATGGGCGGCAAGGGGGCGATCAACTCGGTTTTACTGATGCGCTCGTTCATCGCCACTCACTCAGGCAGCACGTGCCAGCGGACTGGTCTCTTCGACCATGCTTTTCAGCTTCTGGCTCGCATGAAAGGTCACGACGCGGCGCGCCGTGATGGGAATCTCTTCACCCGTCTTCGGATTGCGGCCCGGCCGTTGCGGCTTGTCGCGCAACTGGAAATTGCCGAAACCGGACAATTTGACGGCCTCGCCGCGCTCGAGCGCATTGCGGATTTCATCGAAAAAGGTCTCGACCATATCCTTCGCTTCGCGCTTGTTCAGGCCCACTTGCTCGAACAACAGTTCGGCCAGTTCCGCCTTGGTCAAGGTGGGTAAATCTTTTTCCGCTTCCTGGCGCACTTTGGCAACCAGCATGGCCCGATGCAAATCGGCGGCCAGTGCGGATTGCAGTACGGCGGAATCAACGTCGCTGTTATTAATTTTCCTGCCCTGCCTTTTCTGTGCGCCCGAGCCCGCCACATGGCAAGCTCGTCTACGGTTGACGACGGAAAGGCCGTCACGCAAAAAGTGACGGCCAGTCCGGAATTACGAACGCAGTTTCGCGTCGTGGCCCTGCTTGGCGGCATCGATCAGGACAGCCATCAGGCCATCGACGACATCGTCTTGCAGGGTGTTTTGAGTATCTTGCAAGCTAATCCGGAAAGCAAGGCTTTTTTCATCCGTTTCCAGCCCTTTTCCACGATATTCATCAAATAAAACAATGGCTTGCACGATACGCGCCGCCGGGCTTGCCTTGACGGCGGCGTGGAAACTGTCGAGCAGATCCTGCACGGCCACCGATTGCTTGACGACCACGGCCAGGTCGCGGCTGGCGCCAGGGAATTTCGAGATTTCCTGGTACACGGGCACGACGCGTTGCGTCAGGGCAGCGGCATCGACTTCGAACAGCACGGGCGCCAGCGGCAGGTCGTACTTTTGCATCCAGCGCGGGTGCAATTCGCCGATGAAACCGATGACCTTGCCGTCGAGTTCCACATTGGCCGAACGGCCCGGATGCAGGGCTGGATGTTCCGCCTTGGTGAAACGCAAGACCAGCGGCGCGAACAGCGCTTCCAGGTCCGCCTTTACGTCGAAGAAGTCGACCGTGCGGGACGGCTGGCCCCACTGCTCGTCTGCCACCGCGCCGTAGGCCATGGCCGCCACGCGCTTGGGCTGGGCGTAGCCGGCCACCGACAAGGGGCCGTTTTGCACGCTGTCGTCGCGCTGGTAGATGGCGCCCACTTCGAAGATGCGCACGCGGTTCGTCTTGCGGTTCAGGTTATAGCGCACGTTGGCGATCAGGCTGCCGATCAGCGAGGAACGCATCACGCTCATCTGGCTGGCGATCGGGTTCTGCAATTTGATCGGATGCGTATTGCCCGAGAAATCGCGCTCCCATGCCGTGTCGACAAAGCTCATGTTAACCACTTCCTGGAAGCCCAGGTCGGCCAGCTCATGACGTACCGCAAACAAGGAGCGGGTATTTTCCGGTGCAATCTGCATCACGTTCGCGGCCACGGGCGGCAGGGTCGGGATGTTTTCAAAGCCGTACACGCGCGCCACTTCCTCGATCAGGTCTTCCTCGATCTCGATGTCGAAACGGTAGCTGGGCGAGGTCACGGAAAACACGCCGTCGGCCAGGGTGAACGGCAGCGCCAGGCGCGTGAAGATGTCGGCGATCAGCGCATCGGTCAGCGGCACGCCGATGACTTTTTGCGCGCGCGCCGTGCGCATGGTCACGGGCTGGCGCTGCGGCAGGTTCACCACATGGTCATCGACGGGGCCGACGGTGGTGGCCGGCGTGCCGCAGATTTCCACGATCAGGGCCGTGATGCGCTCGATATGCTCGACGGTGGTGGCAAAATCGACGCCGCGCTCGAAACGGTGCGCCGCATCGGTCGAGAAATTCAAACGGCGGGCGCGGCCCTGGATGGCATTCGGCCACCAGAATGCCGCTTCCAGGTAGATGCTGTCCGTATCGTCCGATACCGAGCTGGCGTCGCCGCCCATGATGCCGGCCAGCGATTCGATTTCCTGCTCATCGGCAATGACGCCGAGCCACTCGTCGACGGCGATGGTGTTGCCGTTCAACAGCTTGACGGATTCGCCCGCCTTGCCCCAACGCACGTCGAGGCTGCCGTGGATCTTCGCCAGGTCGAACACGTGGCTGGGACGGCCCAGTTCCAGCATGACATAGTTGGAAATGTCGACCAGGGCCGACAACGGACGCTGGCCGCTGCGCTCGAGGCGCTGCTTCATCCAGTCCGGCGTGGCGGCGCGGGCGTTCAGGCCGCGGATGACGCGGCCCGTGAAACGGCCGCACAGGTCCGGCGCGCTGACTTTCACGGACAAGACTTCGTCGCTGGAAACCGGCACGGCGCGGAACTGCGGCGCATTCAGCGGTACGCCCGTGAGTGCCGACACTTCGCGCGCCACGCCCAGCACGGACAGGCAGTCCGCCTTGTTCGGCGTCAACTTGATGGTGAATTTCAAGTCGTTCAAGGCAAAGTAATCGCGGAAATTCTGGCCGATCGGCGCGTCGTCCGGCAATTCCATCAAGCCGGCGTTTTCTTCCGACAATTTCAATTCGCGCGCGGAGCACAGCATGCCTTGCGACTCGACGCCGCGCAGCTGGCCCACCTTGATTTCAAACGGCTTGCCATCGGCGCCGGGGGGCAGCACGGCGCCCGCCATCGCGCAGACGACTTTCAAGCCCGGGCGCACGTTGGGCGCGCCGCAGACGATGTTGAGCATGGTGCCCGTGCCGACGTCGACCTGGCACACGTTCAGGCGGTCCGCGTTCGGATGTTTTTCCATCTCCAGGACCAAACCTACCACCACGTTCGAGAAAGGCGGGGCGACGGGATCGACGTCCTCGACTTCGAGACCGGACATGGTCAGCAGATGGGCCAGTTCGTCCGAAGTCATCTTCGGATCGACCATGGTACGGAGCCAGTTTTCGGAAAATTGCATAATCAAGCCTTCAAAGGGTCAAAGCTCACAGCGCGAGCGCACGGGCGCTCAAGCGCCATGAATCAAACGGAACAACGCTTAGTTGAATTGCTTCAAGAAACGCAAGTCGCCTTCATAGAACAGACGCAGGTCATTGATGCCATAGCGCAGCATCGTCAAGCGTTCCAGGCCGGAGCCGAAAGCGAAACCGATGAATTTCTCGGGATCGAGGCCGAAGTTCTTCACCACGGTCGGATGCACCTGGCCGGCGCCCGACACTTCCAGCCAGCGGCCCTTCAAAGGACCGGAGCCGAAGGCGATGTCGATCTCGGCCGACGGTTCCGTGAACGGGAAGTACGACGGGCGGAAGCGCACCTGCAGGTCGTCCGTTTCGAAGAAGGCCTTGACGAAGTTCAGGTACACGCCCTTCAGGTCGGCAAAGCTGATGTCTTCGGCGATCCACAGGCCTTCGACCTGGTGGAACATCGGCGAATGAGTGGCGTCGCTGTCGACGCGGTAGGTGCGGCCCGGCGCGATGACCTTGATCGGCGGCGTATGCGTGCGCGCATAGCGCACCTGCATCGGGCTTGTGTGCGTGCGCAGCAGCAAGGGCTTGCCATCGGTGTCGTTGCCATCGATGTAGAACGTATCTTGCATGGAACGGGCTGGATGGTTTTCCGGGCTGTTGAGCGCCGTGAAGTTGGTCCAGTCGTTTTCGATTTCGGGGCCGTCGGCCACGTCGAAGCCGATCGAGCGGAAGATTTCCTCGACCCGCTCCCACGTGCGCATCACGGGATGGATGCCGCCTGGCATGCGGCCACGGCCCGGCAGGGTCACGTCGATCGCTTCGGCGTTCAGACGGCCTTGCATCTGGGCATCGGCCAGCGCATCACGGCGCGCCGTCAGCGCGTCTTCGATCTGCACTTTGACGGTATTGATCAGGGCGCCCTGCGCCTTGCGCGCGTCCGGGTCCAGCTTGCCCAGGCCCTTCATCATTTCGGTAATCTGGCCAGTCTTGCCCAGGTAGCGGGCTTTGGCGTTTTCAAGTGCGGCAGCGTCTGCGGCGGCGATAAAGTCAGCCTGGGCCGAGACGACGAGTTCTTCTAGGGAGTTCATGCGGCTTTTCCTGTTTTGGAAATCAATCCTGGATTTAGTAATCTAGAACCCAACAATCAAAAACGGAAACGGGGCACAAGGTGGTTGTACACCCCTGCCCCGCTCTTTATAACGTCACCCTGGGGGTAACGTTGTGCAATGACCGATGCTTACGCAGCGATTTTTGCTTTCACTGCGTTGACAATCGCAGCGAATGCTGGCTTGTCCATCACAGCCATATCGGCCAGGACTTTACGGTCCAGTTCGATATTTGCTTTTTTCAAGCCGTTCATGAATACGCTGTACGTTACGCCATGCTCACGGGAAGCGGCGTTGATACGGGCGATCCACAGGCGGCGGAAAACGCGCTTCTTGTTGCGGCGATCGCGGTAAGCGTATTGGCCAGCGCGCATAACTGCTTGCTTGGCAACACGGTATACACGGCTGCGGCGACCACGGTAGCCTTTAGCTTGAACAAGAATCTTCTTATGACGGGCACGAGCTGTAACCCCACGTTTTACTCTAGGCATAGTAACTCCTTAAATTGAGTGTGAGATTAAGCAGTCGGCATCATGCGCATGACGGATGTGACATCCGATGCGTTGATGTTACGGGTACCGCGCAACTGACGTTTGTTTTTGGTGGTTTTCTTGGTCAGGATGTGGCGTTTGAACGCGTGACCCGACTTGACTGTTCCACCTGGACGCACGCGAAAACGTTTTTTCGCGGAGCTTTTGGTCTTCATTTTAGGCATAGCAATCTGTCCTCTTACGGACAGCTCCATTTATAACAGGATTGCAGGTGGCAACACGACGCTGCGCTTAGATGCCTGCTTTCACATGTTGTGCAGCGGATGCGAGTCCGCTACAGTTCACGCGGCCCGCACATTGCTGAGCGGGCCGCGCAAATTCTGCCTGGAATCTGGTGTCGCACCAATGCTGGCGCAAACCACGTCGATCCACAGTAAAACGCTATTGTAGCTTACTTCTTCTTCTTAGGCGAAAGAACCATGATCATTTGGCGGCCTTCCATCTTCGGGAACTGCTCGACCTGGCCGTACGGCTCCAGATCGGCTTTCAGACGTTCCAGCATGCGGAAGCCAATATCCTGGTGCGCCATCTCACGACCGCGGAAACGCAAAGTGATCTTGGTTTTATCGCCGTCTTCAAGGAACTTGATGAGATTACGCAACTTGATATTGTAGTCACCATCATCAGTCCCCGGACGGAATTTGACTTCCTTCACGAGGATGATCTTTTGCTTCAATTTGGCTTCGTGAGCTTTCTTTTGCTCCGAATACTTAAATTTGCCGTAGTCCATCAAACGGCATACCGGTGGCTGCGCGGTAGGCGCAATTTCCACCAGGTCGACGTTTGCCTCTTCCGCCAGGCGGAAGGCTTCAGCCAAACTTACGATACCGAGTGGCTCGTTATCGACCCCGCTTAAACGCATTTCAGGGGCAGTGATTTCGCCATTGATGCGATGTGACTTGTCAGTAGCTATTGTAATTTCCTTTAAAAATCTTGTAAGACGGTCGTGCAGCGAGTTTCCTCGTCAGGCCTTGGTGTCGACTTCATGTTTGAGTCGCTCAATCAGGGCATCGACGGACATGACGCCCAGATCGACATTGCCCCGCGCCCGCACGGCCACTGTATTCGCATCCCGCTCTTTGTCGCCAATTACTAAGATGTAAGGCAATTTTTGTACGGAATGTTCACGTATTTTATAGGTAATCTTCTCGTTACGCAAATCAGCCTGTACACGCAGCCCCGCTTTGCGCAGTTTTGTTGTTACTTCTTGTACATAATCAGCTTGAGCGTCGGAAATATTCAACACCGACACCTGCACCGGCGACAGCCACAACGGCATGGCACCCGCATAGTGTTCGATCAGGATGCCGATGAAACGTTCCAGCGAACCCACGATCGCGCGGTGCAGCATGATCGGCACCTGGCGCGTGTTGTCCACGGCCACGTATTCGGCACCCAGGCGGCCCGGCATCGACGGGTCGATCTGCACGGTGCCCACTTGCCATGCGCGGCCCAGACTATCCTTCAAGTGGTATTCGATCTTCGGACCATAGAACGCGCCCTCGCCCGGCAATTCCGTCCATTCCACGCCGCAGGCGCGCAGAGCCGAACGCAGGGATTCCTCGGCGAAATCCCACGATTCTTCCGTGCCGATGCGGTTATCGGGACGCAAGGCCAGTTTCACGTCGATATTCGTGAAGCCGAACGCCGTGTACACATCCATGGCCTGCTGGTGGAAGGCCATCACTTCGCCGGCGATCTGCTCTTCCAGGCAGAAGATGTGGCCGTCATCCTGCGTAAATCCGCGCACGCGCATCATGCCGTGCAAGGCGCCCGACGGTTCGTTGCGATGGCATTGGCCGAATTCGCCGTAGCGCAATGGCAAGTCGCGGTAGCTGCGCATGCCATTGTTGAAAATCTGGATATGACCAGGGCAATTCATCGGCTTCAGCGCATAGGCGCGGTTTTCCGATTCCGTGATGAACATGTTTTCACGGTAATTATCCCAGTGACCGGTCTTTTCCCACAGGCCACGGTCGAGGATTTGCGGCGCCTTGACTTCCTGGTAGCCGTTGACCTGGTACACATTGCGCATGTATTGTTCGACCTGCTGCCAGATCGACCAGCCTTTCGGGTGCCAGAAGATCAGGCCTGGCGCTTCTTCCTGGAAATGGAAGAAATCGAGCTGCTTGCCCAACTTGCGGTGATCGCGCTTTTCCGCCTCTTCCAGGTTGTGCAGATACAATTCCTGGTCCTCCTTCTTGGCCCAGGCCGTGCCATAGATACGCTGCAGCATCTCGTTTTTCGAGTCACCGCGCCAGTAGGCGCCGGCCAGCTTCATCAGTTTGAAGACTTTCAGCTTGCCCGTCGATGGCACGTGGGGGCCGCGGCACAAGTCCGTGAACTTGCCTTCGGAATACAGCGACACTTCCTGGTCGGCCGGGATGGAGCCGATCAGTTCAGCCTTGTAGGCTTCGCCGATGCCCTTGAAGTAGTCGATGGCTTCGTCGCGCGCGACAACCTTGCGCGTGACTTGCTCATCCTTCTTGGCCAGTTCCGCCATTTTCTTTTCGATCGCAACCAGATCTTCCGGCGTGAACGGCCGCTTGTAGGCGAAGTCATAATAAAAGCCGTTGTCGATCACGGGGCCGATGGTCACTTGCGCGTCCGGGAACAATTCCTTGACGGCATATGCCAGCAAGTGGGCCGTCGAGTGGCGGATCACTTCCAGGCCGTCGGCATCCTTGTCCGTGACGATCGCCAGTTCCGCGTCTTGCTCGATCAGATAGGAGGTATCGACCAGCTTGCCGTCGACCTTGCCCGCCAGGGCAGCCTTGGCCAGGCCGGTACCAATATTGGCCGCAACCTGGGCCACGGTGACCGGGCCGTCGAATTGACGGGCGGAACCATCGGGAAGTCGGATTGTAAGCATATTGATCTCCATATCGGCGCTGGCGCCAGGTAAAACTGCAATGAATGGTGTGGACTGAAAAACTGAAAGGAAAACGCAGACGCAAAAAAACGCGGACTAGCCGCGTTTTTCACTTTTTTGAGACAAAGGAAACCCGTTCGACTAGCGTCACTCCCAAAGCTTGGTAGTAGTTCGCGGTGTCATAACCGGTTTTACCTTTCTCTCTAACTGCATTCTGGTGGGCGGTGAGGAATTCGAATCCCCGACCCCTTGGATGTCGACCAAGTATTCTAACCAGCTGAACTAACCGCCCGTAAAACTTTTGTTGATCATTGTATTTCAAATGACCGCTTGCGGCTTGCGCCAGCTTAAAACTCTTTAAAACCACTTACTGCTAAATTCTGGTGGGCGGTGAGGAATTCGAATCCCCGACCCCTTGGATGTCGACCAAGTATTCTAACCAGCTGAACTAACCGCCCCGAAGACCAGCATTATAGAGAGGCTTTCCCAGAATGACAAGGGCTGTTTTACAGGAAACTTTAATCTGTTTTTCATCCGCTTCCCGGGCGTCAGCCCCTTTTATATAGAGTCGGCCCGGTGCATGCGGAATGCCGCTAGAATCGCGGCATGAACTCCACCCTATTCGCCTGGCTGAAAACCCTGAGCCGCATCTGCGGTTTTGAAACGGCCGACTCCTTCCCGCCCAATCACCCCTACGCGCGCACGCGCTGGGAAGCCGCGTATTTCGATATCGCCTCCGACGTCAAACCCGACGAGATCGAACGGCGCCTCTGCGCGGCCATTGCCAACACGCCGAGCGTCTTCGCCTACATCACCAATCCCACACCGCGCATGCAGCGCGCGCTGCTGAACGTGATCCACGACCGGCTGCGGCGCCAGCCCGGCGCGGGCGCCACGGACCTTGTCTTGTTATTGATCAATGCCTATGCCAGTCCCCACATCGCGGAAGCCGTGCCCGGCCTGCGCACCCTGATCCACAACACGGAACACGAAGACACGAATCTGCGCGTGCATGCCATCCTGGAATTGCTGGTCGGCACGCCACGGGGACTCGACGTGATCGACATGTAATCATCACGCGTGATTGGCGGGAACGTAGCGCGCCCGCAAGCGCATGAACGGCGTTTCCACCACTCTATACAAGAGCCAGCCCGTAAAGATACTGACGGCGATACTGATCAGTATCGCCACGAGGCCGTCCGGCCCATACCCCATCTCCTGCAACAGTGGGCGCAGCAGGATGCATAGTTGCTTGTGCAACAGATAAATCGCATACGACCACAGGGCCAGGCTGGCCGCACCCGGCACGCGCAATTTATATAATGCGCTGCCGGGACTGAGCGCGGCGATCAGCAGCAAGCTGAAACTGACGGCCAGGGCCGGATAGCCGAACACGGTCACCGCATAGCCATAGTGATCGGTGAGAAACACATAAAACATCAGCGCCGTGCCCGCGATTCCCGCCAGCAAGGTGCGGTTGCCGTAGGAGGTCAGGCGCGCCCAGGCACCAGGGTGGTAATTCTTCATCAGCGCCAAGGCCACGCCCGCCACCAGTTCGTCGAAGCGGCACCACGACGCGTAATAAATATACTTGTAATAGCCAAGGCCGCCGCGCGGTACTTGCACGTATTCATCCCACAGGTAGGCGCGCACCAGCATGCCGACGATCAAGCTGGCGGCCACGGCCAGCCAGGCCCACAGCAGCGACTTGCGGCAGGCGGCGATCATCAGCGCCACGGCCGGCAACAGCACGTAGAACTGCTCTTCCACGCACAGCGACCACGCATGGGAAAACGCCGTGCCCGGCGTCAGATTGATGTTTTGCGTAAACGTCAGGAATTTCCACAGCGGCAATAGCGCGCTATCGCCGCGAAACGCGGGCCACACATAATACAAAGCCAGCACGACATAAAAATTGGGCAAGGTGCGCAGGAAACGCCGCGCATAGAAGCGGGACAGTGAAAAGCCGTGCGCGCTGCGCAAGGCCGCGAAGATCTGGTTGCCGATCAGGTAGCCGCTGAGGGCAAAGAACAGGTCCACGCCTACCCAGCCGATTTCGCCCCAGAAACCGAACGCCCCGCCCTCGCTGACGAACAGCAAATAATGGTTCATGAAGACGAGCACGATGGCCAGCGCGCGCAAGGTGTCGAGGCCATACAGGCGGGAAGGATGGAACGTACTGGACATGGAATCGGCAAGGGAAAACAACGGTGGCGCCGATCATGCCACGCCAGAGTGCGCCATGGCCACATTTTTGCAGGCGTGCACGGCGAATCCCGCTAAAATATGCCGACCCCGCTTTCCCTTCCCGCAACAGCATAGGATATGTCCAGCATGAGCAGCGCACTCCACTTCAAGTCCATCAACTACACGGGCCAGGGCAGCGGCCCGCGCCTGATCGTCACGGGCGCCGTGCACGGCAATGAAACCTGCGGTACCAAGGGTATTCAACGCGTGATGGCTGAACTCGACAGCGGCGCCCTCTCCATCGTGGCCGGCAGCGTCACCTTCGTGCCCATCACCAACCCGCTGGCTTACGCCAAGGGCGTGCGCAGCGGCGACCGCAACCTGAACCGCAACCTGTTTCCGAACGACAATCCACAGGATTTCGAAGACCGCATCGCCAACTGGCTATGCCCCTTGCTGGGCCAGCACGACGTGCTGCTCGACTTGCACTCGTTCAATGCCGACAGCCAGCCCTTCGTCATGGTGGGGCCGCGCAACAACGACGGTCCGCTGCAACCGTTTCAACATGAAGACAAAGAACGCGCGCTGGCGCGCCGCCTGGGCGTGCGCCGCTTCGTCGACGGCTGGCTGCATGCCTACGGTCAGGGCGTGCAGCGCCGCCTAGGCAATAGCGACCAGGTGGGCCTGGTCTTGCGCTATGGCGTGGGCACGACGGAATACATGCGCTCGACGGGCGGCTATGCCCTGACCCTGGAATGCGGCCAGCACGCGGACCCGGCCGCGCCGGATGTGGCCTACCGCGCCATCATGAACACGCTCGCCTTCCTCGGCTTCATCGACGCGCCGCCACCGGAACCGATCGCCGATGCCGACATGGAAGCGCTGAACATGGTCGTCGTGCACGACAAGCTGCATGCAAGTGACCGCTTCATCAAGACCTGGTCCAGCTTTGACAAGGTCAAACAGGGCGAGCAGATCGGCGTGCGCGCGGACGGCACGCCCGTGACGGCCGAATTCGACGCCTATATCCTCTTCCCGGACGTCAACGCGCAAGCCAATGCCGAGTGGTATTACCTGGCGCGGGTGGCCAGCAGCTTCTGATCAATGTCCCACTGATTTGGAGAAGAGATTAATCACCAGCACGCCGGCAATGATCAGCCCCAGGCCGATCAGGGCCGGCGTATCGAGGCTTTGCTTGAACCAGAACCAGCCCACGGCGGAAATGAGCACGATGCCCACGCCCGACCAGATCGCATACACGATGCCGGTAGGAATGACCTTCAGGGTCAGGGACAGGCACCAGAAGGCGATGCTGTAGCCGACCACGGTGATGACGCTGGGCCACAAGCGGCTGAAGCCGTCGGACGCCTTCAAGGCGCTGGTGGCGATGACTTCGGCGATGATGGCGATGGCCAGGTAGAAATACGTCATGGCGAGACTCATGCTGGCATCCTTTATTGCGGGCTGAGCAATTTCAAGCCCAGGATGCCGGAGACGATCAGGGCGATGCAGGCGATGCGCGCGGCGCTGGCCGGTTCGCCCAGCACCATGATGCCGAAGATGGCCGTGCCCACGGTGCCGATGCCCGTCCAGATGGCGTACGCCGTGCCCAGCGGCAAGGTGCGCAAGGCCAGGCCCAGCATCACCACACTGCCCAGCATGGACACCGCCGTCAAGACGGAGGGCACGAGGCGGGTAAAACCGGCACTGTACTTGAGGCCGATGGCCCAGCCGATTTCCAGCAAACCCGCCAATACCAGAATGATCCACGCCATACTTTTCTCCCGAGGCGGCAGGGTCGTCCCCGCCATGCAGCCCCCACATCGAGCGGGGTCGTCCCCACAGGAGCAAAAGGAAAAGTATACCATTGGGTGAAAAGTCTTGCCGCAAGCACATTTTTTCTGGTGCTGTTGCCAAAAAACATGCGTCTGGCAGCATAATTGCCGCATCCATTCACTCTCGGGAACAACGATGCTGCTACTGGCCCAAATCCTTACCGCCCTCATCCTGCTGCTGCACGTCTACATCGTGCTGCTGGAAACCGTGCTGTTCGATGCGCGCGGACGCAAGGTCTTTGGCCTGAGCAAGGAAAAGGCGGAGATCGTGCGCCCCGCCATGTCGAACCAGGGCTGCTACAACGGCTTTCTTGTCGCCGCGCTGGCGCTGGGCTTTTTTCACCCGGACGCGGCCATCGCCCATGCATTCACCGTCTTCGGCCTGGCCTGCATCGCCGTGGCCGGCGTGTGGGGCGCAGCCACCGTCATGGCGCGTATCCTCTACCTGCAAACCGTGCCGGCCGTCATCGCCTTGCTGCTGTTCCACTTCGCCTGATCCCTGCCAAGGCGGCCAGCCGGCCGCCCTACCCCACTCCGTGCCGCCCGCGCATACCCCAAATGGGTGATGTTTCCAAGAAACACGCCCGATACAATTCCTTGTAGCAATAAAAAAGATACCACCAGACACATGGTGGCAAGTCACAGTCCACAGGGGAAATCATGCAAGCACATCCAACCACCTTTGCCGTCACTTTGCTCGGCTGCCTCATGCTGTCCGCCTGCGGTGGCGGCGGCAGCGACGACAGCGGCTCGGGCAGCGGCTCCACCAGTGCCAGCGGCGGCACCTCGTCAAGCTGCCTGTACAGCAATCTGATCAGCGATACAGAACGCAAGCAGGCCAGCGCCTGTGGCATCCAGGTATCGGGCAACTACGCCCAGGCGGACTCGGGATACGATAGCCTCGTTGCCGCCTGCAAACAGGGAGACAAAGCCAAGGCGGATGCCTATTACAGTGGCACCTACCAGCACATGGTCGACTATGCGCGCGCCGTGAGCAAGGAACTCGGTTGCGGGCAAAACAACGGCGCCACCTTGCCCAACAACACCACGGCCAGCAACTACAATTTCTGTGTCAAAAGCACCACCGTCAATGGTAAGCTCAGCTATGAAGGCGCTTGCTATGGCCCCGTCAAATCCGGCGAAGGCGGCTGCGGCAGCGGCTATAACTATATCAGCCAGTACGCCAGCCTCAGCACGTGCACCTCCGGCGGCAAAAGCTGGCTGGAATCGCGTTAAGGAAGCCGGGCGGCCATAGCAAAGGCCGCCCGCGATCTTGTCCATCGCTTGCCGCATGAGGATCGCCAATGACGCCATCGCTCGCCGTCGCCAGCCAGGCACTGATTACCCTGATCTATGAAGCGGCCACGCGGCATGGCGCTTGGTCGCAATTCCTCGCCGCCCTTGCGCAACAACTGAAATCGCACGCGGGTTTGATCTGGGCCAATGATTTCAGCAACCGCTCGGTCGACGTGCAGCTGCCGGGCAGCGGCCTGGCCGCCACGTATGGCTTCGAATCGGAGGCCATGGCCAGCTTTGCCAGCTACTACGGCGCGCGCAATGTGTGGCTGGAAGACGCCACCCTGCACCGCGAGGGCGCCGTCGTCACCGGCTCCATGCTGTTTCCCGACCATTGCCTGAAGAAAACCGAGTACTGGACGGACTGGCTGCGCCCGCAAGACATCTTCTATACGGCGGCGGCCATCGTCGAATTGCGCGCCGAGCGCTCCACCAACGTCACCGTGGTACGCCGCGAACAGGCGGGCGTCTACGAGGCGGGCGAGCTGGCGCTGATCCGCAGCCTGATGCCGCACCTGCAGACGGCCTTTGCCCTGCAGCGCAAACTGCGCCGGCTGGAAGTGCTGTCCCAGAGTTCCACCCAGGTGCTGGAATTGCTGCCGTTCGGCGTACTGTTGCTCGACGCCACCTCACAATTGCTGTACGCCAACGAGCGGGCGCTGGCCATGACGGCGTCAACGCGCTTGCTGCAGCTGCGCGAGGGAGCGCCCCTGTATTGCCCGCGCGAAGCGGACAACGGCGCGCTGCGGCGCATGCTGCACGAGGCGGCCCAAACGGGCACGACAGCGGCAGGCGGCCCCGGCGGCGTGCTCAACCTGAACGGCTTGACGGGAGAACAGCTGCGCCTGCGCGTCACGCCCCTGCCCTCCTGGCACAGCCCGTTCGGCTCGGCCAGCGCCATCGCCGTCTTCCTCAGCGACAGCAGCGACCTGATCACCTCCCTGGCGGCGACCCTGCGTAATTTCTATGGCATGACCGTGGCCGAGGCGCGCCTGACGGAAGCGCTCGTCAACGGCTACTCCCTGCAGGAATACGCCGAACGCCAACGCATCTCCATCCACACGGCGCGCACTCAAATCAAGAGCGCCACCGCCAAGGCCGGCGCCCAGCGCCAGGTGGACCTGGTGCGCATCGTGCTGACGGGCCCGGCCGTGCTGCAGCGCAATCCCCTTCCCGCCTGAGCTTTCAAAAACGCGCGCCGCCGGCACGCTTTTCATTTATATCGTAAGATACGTATATCGCAATATAACGATATTAAAATTGAACAATCACGATATATACATCGCTGAAAAGCGAATTGTGTATTGAGGAGAAACAACATGGATATCGACGCCATCCACAAGGCGCTGGCCAATCCCGTGCGCCGGCAGATTTTGCAATGGCTGAAGGAACCCGAACAGTATTTCCAGGAACAGGACCACCCGCTGCACCTGGGCGTGTGCGCCGGCCTGATCGACCGCCGCCTGAACCTGTCGCAATCGACGGTGTCGGCGCACCTGGCCAGCCTGCAGAAGGCGGGCCTGATTTCGGCCACCAAGGTGGGCCAATGGAGTTTCTTCAGCCGCAACGAAACCACCATCGCGGCCTTTCTCGACCACATGCAACAAGGTTTGTAAGCATCCCCATCTCAACGCCGCCCGACCGGCCCCCCACAAGGAAATGACAATCATGACAACCCTATTCGCCCCCATCACCATCGGCAGCCTGCAACTGAAAAACCGCATCATCATGGCGCCGCTGACGCGTTCGCGCGCCGGCAATCCGGGCCGCGTGCCCAACGCCCTGATGGCCGAGTACTACGCGCAGCGCGCTTCGGCCGGCATGATCATCTCGGAAGCGACGGCCGTCACGCCGCAGGGCGTGGGCTACGCGGACACGCCCGGTATCTGGTCCGACGAGCAGGTGGAAGGCTGGAAACACATCACCCGCGCAGTGCATGAGGCGGGTGGCAAGATCGTGCTGCAACTGTGGCATGTGGGCCGCATTTCCGCGCCCCTGTTCCTGAATGGCGATTTGCCCGTGGCACCCAGCGCCGTCAAGCCGGCCGGCCACGTCAGCCTGGTGCGCCCGCAACAGGAATTCGTCACGCCGCGCGCGCTGGACGCGAAAGAAATCCCCGGCATCGTGGCGGCCTACCGCCTGGGCGCCGAAAATGCAAAGAAAGCGGGCTTCGACGGCGTGGAAATCCATGGCGCCAATGGGTATCTGCTCGACCAGTTCCTGCAAGACAGTACCAACTTGCGCACCGATAACTACGGCGGTTCGATTGAAAACCGCGCCCGATTGATGCTGGAAGTGACGGACGCCTGCATAGCCGTGTGGGGCGCGGACAAGGTCGGCATGCACCTGGCGCCGCGCCGCGACGCGCACGACATGGGCGATTCCGACCCGCGCGCCACCTTCGGCTATGTGGCGCGCGAACTGGGCAAACGGGGCATCGCCTTCATCTGCGCCCGCGAAGCGCTCGGTGACGACCGCCTGGGCCCCTATTTGAAGCAGGAATTTGGCGGCGTGTACATTGCCAACGAGAAAATGGACAAGGCGGCGGTCGAAGCCTTGCTGGCCAAGGGCGAAGCCGATGCCGTGGCCTTCGGCCTGTGGTTCATCGCCAACCCCGACCTGCCCATCCGCCTGCACAGCGACGCGCCATTGAATCCGCTGAACCCGGACACCCTGTATGCACCGGACGCCGCCGGCTACACGGACTACCCGGCGCTGGCCGCACAAGCCTGAACGGCCCCCTGAGCACGAGCGGCACTGCGCCGCCCCCCCCTTGGCGGCGGGCGCAACGATACCAACGCACTGACCGCGTGACGATCGCGGCGCCCGCCGTTTTTACCTGCCCTTCAGCGCCATCGGCGCCGTGCCGGCCGGGCCGGGCGGCGCGCCTGCACGCTGCTGAAGACGCGGCGTATTACTTCGGCCGGCACCGCGTGCTCGCGCAAATAGGCGGTCGCCACCGTTCGCCCCAGGGCATGATGAAACGCCACGCCACGCTCAACGAGCTCGGCCATCACTGTGTCCGTTCGAACATGCTCCCCATGTACATCGTCGATACTGTTTTTCATGCCATGGCTCCATAGCGGGTGGATCAACCTTGCATCAAGTTTTGACCACATACCGTGCATTTAGTGCCCGGCACAGGAAGCAAGCATGGTTAAAATGGCAGTGTAAACGACCCCGACACCGCATGGATAGCGGCCTTCGCTGCTTGTCGCCACCGCCAGCCCCGTATAGAATGCCTGCGCAGAATTTTTGCTTCACGGAAAATGGCCACCAGCGCCATCCCATTAAGAACAGTGTCACTGAAGGGTATCAATGGACGATTTATTTGTACAAGCGGGCGACTTGCCGACCTGGCACCAGCGCTGCGCGCTGCGCGTGCTGCACCTGTTCGGCTGGCGCATGCGCTTCCGCCCCTTGCCGGGGCCGCGCGGCATCGCCGTCGTCTACCCGCACACGTCGAACTGGGATTTCATGGTGGGCCTGTTCGGAAAATGGGCGCTTTCGCTGCCGTTCCGCTGGCTGGCCAAGGATTCGCTGTTCCGCGGCCCCATGGGCAAGGTGCTGCGCTACCTGGGCGGCGAACCAGTCGACCGCAGCACCACCAGCGGCACGATCCAGCGCCAGGCCGAGCGCATGCTGGCCGCCGACTGGTACTGGCTGGCCATCACGCCGGAAGCGACGCGCAGCTACCGTCCGAACTGGAAAAGCGGCTTCTATCACCTGGCCGTCGCCGCCAAGGTGCCGCTGTTGCTGGTCTACATCGACTACCCGAACAAGGTGCTGGGCGTCGTCGACCACTTATACTTGACGGGCGACAAGGATGCCGACATGGCGGCGATTGCCGCCGTGTATGCGGGCCACCAGGGCTTGCATCCGGAAAAAGCCGCGCCCATCGTTCTGTCCGACAAGCGCCCCGCCCCTTAATTCATTCCCATCAGCACCACGCCGGCGGCCGTCAAGGCCACGCCGGCCAGGCGCAGCACGCGCTCGGCCAGCACCTGGCCGGTGAAACGTCCCGCACACAGCAGCATGGCCGAGGCCAGCATGAAACCCCACGCGGCCGAGGCGGACGGCAATTCCTGTCCATGCGCATTGCCATGCGCCAGCGCAAACATGGCCACCAATCCCAAGCCTAGCCAGTTCGGCAAGGCCAGCGCCAGCGCGATGGCCAGTCCCACCAGCGCCACCGTCGCGGCGATGCCCGTTTCCAGCCCGGGCACCGTCAAGCCCGCCATGCCGGCCAGCGCGCCGAACAGCATCATGCCGAGGAAAGTGGCGGGCTGGCCCCAGCCGCGGCGCTGCTGGCCGCCCCAGAGACCCACGCCCAGCATGGCCAGCAAATGGTCGATGCCCGTGAACGGATGGGCGAAGCCGGCCAGGAAGCCCACGCTGTCGCCATGACCGGGGTGGGCCATGGCGGGCACGGCCAGCAGGCACAGTGCCGCGACGGCGGCCGTTTTTGTCATCAGTGTTGCGCTCATTGCAGCTCCTTGCCGGGTTGATCGAGCAAACCTTGCTCGCGGATAAAATCGATCACGGCCTGCACGCCGTCGCCGCTGCGCAGGTTGGTGAACACGAAGGGCCGCTCGCCGCGCATGCGCCTGGCGTCCTGCGCCATGATGTCGAGGTTGGCGCCCACGTACGGCGCCAGGTCCGTCTTGTTGATGATCAACAAGTCGGAGCGCGTGATGCCGGGGCCGCCCTTGCGCGGGATTTTTTCGCCGCCGGCCACATCGATCACGTAGATCGTCAGGTCCGACAGTTCCGGGCTGAAGGTGGCAGCCAGATTGTCCCCGCCCGATTCGACCAGGATCAGGTCGAGATCGGGAAAATCGGCCTGCATGCGCGCGATCGCTTCCAGGTTGATCGACGCATCTTCGCGGATCGCCGTGTGCGGACAGCCGCCCGTCTCCACGCCCATCAGGCGTTCGGCCGGCAAGGCATCGGCGCGCAACAGGATTTCCATGTCTTCCTTGGTGTAGATGTCGTTCGTGATGACGGCCATGTCGTAGCGCTCGCGCATGCCCTTGCACAGCATTTCGCACAGGGCCGTCTTGCCCGAGCCAACGGGGCCGCCGATGCCCACGCGCAGGGGATTGGAGGTAATCGATGTCATGTTTGCTCTCTCGTTGAATAGTTCAGGAACGGTACAGGCGGCTGTACTGCACTTCGTGCCGCATCGACAGCAGCGACAGGCCCGGCGCCCAGTTGCCCATCTCGTCGTCTTGCAAGGTTTGCGCCGTCAGGGCCGTCGCTTCCAGGTCCGGCCGCAGCGACAGCAGCAGGCGCTGGCCCGCCACCTGCCCCAGCGGCACGGATTTCACGCAGACGAGCACCTGGTTTTCCGCCCAGGCGAACAGCATGGCCAGCAGCGCCTCTTCACGCGGGATGGCCAGTGCCGCCACGGCGCAGGCATACGCGGTGGGCAGGGCCACTTCCGGCTCGCCCTGCAGCATGTCGATCAGCACGCCGTCGGCCACGCCCAGCTCGGCCAGCAATTTGGTCAGCGAGTATCCCATCTGGATGGTTTCGGCGCGAAATTCCGCCGTGTCGCGCGAAGCGATGAAACGCTCGCTCCAGCGCTGCACGGCGCCCAGGTCCTGCGCTGCAAACGCCTGCATCAAGCGCCAGCACAAAGGCGCCTCCCAGCGCGCCACCACCTGCGCCAGATGTTGCGCGATCCATGCGCGCGCCATGGCCGCATCCGTCACCAGGCCCGATTCCAGCGCCGCTTCCAGCCCCTGCGAATAGCTGTAGGCGCCGATCGGCAAGGCCGGGCTGGCGAACTGCAGCAGATGCAGCAGGGCCGACGCCTGCATCAGGCGGCGCCCGGTGCATCGCCGGGACGGTGGATTTTCTGCCGCAGCGGCACGGGTGCCAGCAAATGCTGGCCGTGGCCGTCGTGGTGGCCATGGCCGCCGCCGTAGGCGCCCGCTTCCGGCTCGAACGGCGCGTCTTCCTCTGTCACGGTCGCCTGCAAGCCTTCGAGCATCTCCCTCAACACCACGTCCTTACGGATGCGCAAAAAGCCGTCGCCCACCTGCGCCTGCGTGTGACGGTTCCCCAGGTGAAAAGCGCAACGCAGCAGAGTGTGCGCATCCGCGCAGCGCACCAGGTAGGTCGGTTCGCGCGCGGCGACGATCTGCACCACCTGCCCGCCCGGCCCCGTCATGCGCTCGCCGTCGCGCAGCACCGTGCCGCGCACGGTGAACACGGCCACGTCGTCGCCATTCGACAACACGGCGCGCAGACGGCATTTTTCGCGCTGGTCGTAGGGCAGCACCAGTTGGGCAAACGGCGCGCGGTCATCGTCGGGACCTAATTTGGTATGCAAAGTGAGCATGCTTGTCTCCCGCTTAAAATAGAAAATAACGCTGCGCCATGGGCAGCACGGCCGCCGCCTCGCACACGAGCAGCTGGCCGTCGGCGCGCACGGCATAGGTTTCCGGGTCCACTTCCATGTGCGGCGTGGCGCCGTTGTGGATCATGTCGGCCTTGCGCAAGCCGCGCATGTTTTTCACGGCGATGACGGATTTATTGAGTTTGAGCTGATGCCCGATATCGAGCTCGTAGGCCGCCTGCGAGACGAACGTAAACGACTTTTTCAGGCCGCCGCCGAAGGCGCCGAACATCATGCGGTAATGCACGGGCTGCGGCGTGGGAATCGAGGCGTTCGGGTCGCCCATCTGCGCGGCCGCGATCATGCCCCCCTTGAGTATCATCGACGGCTTGACGCCGAAAAAGGCCGGCTTCCACAGCACGATATCGGCGATCTTGCCCGCCTCGATGGAACCCACCACGTGCGATATCCCGTGCGTGATGGCCGGGTTGATCGTGTACTTGGCGATGTAGCGCTTGGCGCGGAAGTTGTCGCTGCGCGCCGTGTCGGGCGCCAGCGCGCCCCGCTGCACCTTCATCTTGTGCGCCGTCTGCCAGGTGCGCATGATCACTTCGCCCACGCGGCCCATGGCTTGCGAGTCGGACGACATCATCGAGATGGCGCCGATATCGTGCAGGATGTCTTCGGCGGCGATGGTTTCGCGGCGGATGCGCGACTCGGCAAAGGCCACGTCTTCGGCAATGGCCGGGTCCAGGTGGTGGCATACCATCAGCATGTCCAGGTGCTCGTCGAGCGTGTTGACGGTAAACGGGCGCGTCGGGTTGGTCGACGAGGGCAGCACATTGGACTGGCCCACGGCGGCGATGATGTCGGGCGCATGGCCGCCGCCCGCCCCTTCCGTGTGGAAGGTGTGGATGGTGCGGTCCTTGAAGGCAGCCAGGGTGTGTTCGAGGAAGCCCCCTTCGTTGAGGGTATCGCTGTGCAGCGCCACCTGGATATCCATGCGGTCGGCCACGGACAGGCAATTGTCGATGGCGGCCGGCGTGCTGCCCCAGTCCTCGTGCAGTTTCAGGCCGATGGCGCCCGCGCGCACCTGTTCTTCCAGGGGCAGCGGCAAACTGACGTTGCCTTTGCCCATGAAGCCCAGGTTCATCGGGAAGGCGTCGGCCGCCGCCAGCATGGCGTGCAAGTGCCACGGTCCCGGCGTGCAGGTGGTGGCGGCCGTGCCCACGGCCGGCCCCGTGCCGCCGCCCAGCATGGTGGTCACGCCGCTCATCAGCGCTTCCTCGATCTGCTGCGGGCAGATGAAGTGGATATGCGTGTCGACGCCGCCGGCCGTGACGATCATGCCTTCGCCGGCGATGATCTCGGTGGCGCCGCCGATGGCGAGCGTGACGCCGGGCTGGATGTCCGGGTTGCCCGCCTTGCCGATGCCGAAGATCAGGCCGTTTTTCAGGCCGATGTCCGCCTTCACGATGCCCCAGTGGTCGAGGATGACGGCATTCGTGATGACGGTGTCCATCACCTCGGCCGCACAACGCTGCGACTGGCCCATGCCGTCGCGGATGACTTTACCGCCGCCGAATTTCACTTCTTCGCCGTAGATCGCGTAATCATGCTCGATCTCGATGAACAGTGCCGTGTCGGCCAGGCGGATGCGGTCGCCCTTGGTGGGGCCGAACATCTCGGCATACGCGCTGCGGGGAATGCTGGCCATCTCAATCCTTTCCCGGTGGTGTGTCTTGCAGTTCGCCCATCACTGCGCCATTGAAGCCGAACACCTTGCGCTCGCCCGCCAGCGCCACCAGTTCCACCGTACGCTGCTGGCCCGGCTCGAAGCGCACGGCCGTGCCGGCCGTGATGTTCAGGCGCATGCCGTAGGCGCGCCAGCGCTCGAAGGCCAGCGCCGGGTTGACTTCAAAAAAGTGGAAGTGCGAGCCGACCTGGATGGGCCGGTCGCCGCGGTTGGCCACCACCACGGTGGCCGTGGCGCGCCCCGCGTTCAAGCTGATTTCGCCTTCTTCCAACTGGTATTCGCCTGGGGTCATGAGGGGCTCCTTCGCAAAAAAAACTACGGTATCGGGTGGTGCACGGTCACCAGCTTGCTGCCATCGGGGAAAGTCGCTTCCACCTGGATGTCGGGGATCATCTCGGCGATGCCGTCCATGACGTCCGCGCGCGAAAGTATCTTCGTGCCGTCCGACATCAGCTGCGCCACCGACTTGCCGTCGCGCGCCCCTTCCATGATGGCGGCGCTGATCAGGGCCACCGCTTCCGGATAATTGAGCTTCAAGCCGCGCGCCAGGCGCCGTTCGGCCAGCAGCGCGGCCGTAAAAATGAGCAGCTTGTCTTTTTCGCGGGGAGTCAGGTCCATGGTTTTCCTTGTGCTTCTTTCCTGTTCAAGTGTTCCAGATGCGGGGCACGACGGCGTCGCGCCCCAGCATGGCGGGGCGCAGCAACTGCCAGGCGGCCAGCATGATGCGGCGCGCCGCCTCGCTGTCGCCACACAGCAGGCGCACCGCCACCAGCGATTTCATCTGCGTGGCGCCAAATGCGGCGCCTTCCGGCACGGCGATCCCGCGCACGGCCGCCAGTACGGCGGAAGAAACGGGCGTGCCGACGGCGATCAGGGTGGCGCATACCGTGTGTCCGCCCAGGCCGAGGGGGCTGGCCATCAGCGCGCCGCGGGCGGCCAGCACGCCCTGCTCCCACCACAGCAGCTTGCCGCCGCGGCGGATCCGCACCTGCTGGCTGATGCTGCCCGTGTTAAAAATTTCCCCCGCGGCGCTGCGGCCCAGGCAGACGATGTCGCAGCCGATGTAGCCGGCGTCCGGCGCCAGCTCCACTTCATGGAGCTGGCGCACGCAGGCCTGGTCGAAGAAAATGCTTTCCTGCGGCAGCCACTCGATGGCGGCGCCGCGGCCCGCGCGCAGCACGATGTGCTGGCCCGAGACGTGGCCATTCGCGCGGTACCATTTGGCGGCGCCCGGCGACGTGAGCAAGGCGTGCGCGCCCTCGCCCGCCGTGACGTCGACGGCCAGCTGGTCGCCGCCCACCACGCCGCCGGGCGGATGGATGATGATGGCGTGGCAGACGCCATCGCCTTCCGGGTACAGGGGCTTTTGCACGCGCAGGGGGCCGCTGTGCGTGCGCTCGACGAGGCGGCTGACGCCATCGTGCAGCGCAAAGCCCAGGCGCAGATGCGCCTGCCAGGCGCCGTGCGCGCTGGCTGGTGTAGGCATGACTGGATGGCTGCTGTCTGGCATGCGGGGCAATCGCGTAAATAAGCGATTACCTAAGCAGGATATGTGCCAGCGTCAGGGGAAGGAAAAGTGAGAATCACGCACCGCGCTGCAGCGGACGCACCGGCATGGTGCATCGGCCGCACCGCGGCGCTTAGGCCTGGGCCATGGCCAGGGTGCGCCGTTCGCGCAGCAAGGCCGTAAACGACGCGGCGCCCAGGGGACGGCTGAAATAATAGCCCTGCATTTCATCGCAGCCGTGTTCCGTCAAGAAGTCGACCTGCTCGCGCGTCTCCACGCCCTCGGCGATGACGCGCATGTCGAGGTTGTGCGCCAGCGAGATGACGGAGCGGGCGATGGCCGCGTCGCTGCTGCTGGTGGTGACGTCGTCGACGAAGGATTTGTCGATCTTCAGCACGTCGATGGGGAAGCGCTTCAGGTAGCCGAGGCTGGAATAGCCGGTGCCGAAGTCGTCGAGCGAAATGCCCACGCCGATATCCTTCAGGCGCGTCAGGGCCGCCACGGCCTTGTCCGGGTCGCCCATCACCGTGCTTTCCGTGATCTCGATCCCCAGGCAGGCGGGCGCGATGCCGTATTTGCGCAAGGTCGCCTCGACGAAAGGCACCGTGCGGTCCTGCGCGAACTGCTTGCCGGACAGGTTGACGGCCACCTTGATGCTGCCCAGGCCCGCATCGTGCCACACGCGGATCTGCGCGCAGACGCTTTCGAGCACCCACTCGCCGATGGCCGTGATGGAACCATACTCCTCGGCCAGCGCGATGAACAGGCCGGGCGGCACCTTGCCCAGCACAGGGTTATTCCAGCGCAACAACGCTTCCGCGCCCAGCATGGCGCCCGTGCGCAAGCACATCTGCGGCTGGTAATGCACTTCGAATTCATCGCGGCCGATGGCGCCGCGCAGCTGCTGCTGCATGGCCAGGCGGGCGCGGATATCGCTGCCCATGCGCTCCGTAAAGAAGGCGTAATGGTCGCGCCCCATTTCCTTGGCGCGCACCAGGGCCGTGTCGGCGTGGCGCAGCACGTCGTCGAGGCTGTCGCCGTCGGCCGGGCACATGGCGATGCCGATGCTGGTGGTCAGCGCCAGGCGCTCGCCGTCGACGCTGAGTTCTTCGCGCAGGCCGGCCAGGATGGTTTGCGCCAGCGCCAGCGTGCGGCCCAGCAGGGCATCGTCCTGCAGCAGGATCTGGAATTCGTCGCCCCCCTGGCGCACCACCGTGTCGCCCTCGCGCACGCAGCCGGACAGGAAACGCGCCACCACCTGCAAGGCCTTGTCGCCCACAGCCTGGCCGTGCGAATCGTTGATGTTCTTGAAGCGGTCCAGGTCCAGGCACATCAGCACCACCTGCTGGCCGTCGCGCAGGGCGTTCGCGCGCGCCTGTTCGAAACGCTCGCGCAGCAGCACGCGGTTCGGCAAACCCGTCAACGCGTCGTGGTAGGAGAGGAAATCGATCAGATGCTGCTCGGCCTTGCGCTCGCTGATGTCGAGGAACACGCCGATGTAGTTGACGACGGCGCCGTCCGGGCCATGCACGGTGGAGGCGCTGAGCAGGCAGGGATAGGTGTCGCCGCTCTTGCGCCGCGTCTGCACCTCGCCCGACCAGCAGCCGCTGCTGCGCAAGCCCTGGCGCAGGGCCAGCAGCACCGCTTCGCCCGTGTATTCGGCGTGCAGGCGCATGATGTCCGTGCCCACCACTTCCTGCGCCGCGTAGCCGGTGATGCGGGTAAAGGCGGGATTGGCGGTGACGATGACGCCGGCCGGGTCGGTGATCAGGATGGCGTCCTGGGTCGCTTCGAAGACCTGGCCCGACAGGCGCAGCAATTCTTCGTTGGCGCGGCGGATCTGCACTTCGCGCGCCAGGGTGCTGGCCACCTGCTCCAGTTCGGCCGTGCGCTCGGCCACGCGCCGCTCCAGGTTGGCGCGCTCCTGCGCCAGCTGCAGCTGCGCCCGCGCCAGACGCACGTGGGCATCGGTGCGGGCCAGGATTTCCTCGGCCTGGAAGGGCTTGGCGATGAAATCGACGGCACCCAGCGCAAAGCCGCGCACCTTGTCGTCCGTATCGTATTGCGCCGACAGGAAGATCACCGGCACCTGGCTCAGCGATGGAATTTCCTTCAGGCGGCGGCACACTTCAAAGCCGTCGAGGCCCGGCATGCGCACGTCGAGCAGGATCAGCTCCGGCGGGCGCGCCTGGGCCGTCCACAGGGCCAGTTCGCCGTTCGGCGCCTGGCGCACCGCATAGCCGGCGCCGCCCAGCAAATCGCTCAACAGCTTCAGCGAAGCCGGCGTATCTTCAACGATCAGTACTTCGCCCTTCGAGTTCACTTCCGAAAAATCGCGGTGCATGTAGCAGTTCTCTCAGCTTTGGATGAGGCGCGGCGGTCCGTTGCCGCGCTGGACAAGACATTTCTTTGCGATGAACTACGTACTATCATCATAATCTTTATTGCAATTTAGCACCATCCATCGGCCCTACTTAGTCCGTCTTTTCAGCGAAACCGATGTTGTCAGCCCACACTTTCACGTGTGCGCCAGCGCCTCCTCATTCTCCAGCAAGTCGCACAGCTGGCGGTACCGATGCTGGTCGAGCATGGCCTGCAGCGGCGCCAGCACGGGCGCCGCCGCCGGCGGCAAGGCGCCCAGCAGCAGGGCCACCCTGGCCAGGTTCAATTCGCGCAGCGCCACCAGCAAGGCGGCGCGCTCCTCGCCGGCCAGCAGCTGCAAGTCCTGCGCCCGCAGTGCCGGCGGCGCCTCGTGCGCCGGCATTGCGGGCAGCGGCACGGGCGCCTGCACGGGCGCCTCGGCCGCCTGCGCGGGAATGCTGAAACGGAAGGTGGCGCCCTGCCCCGGCATGGATTCCACCGTCAGTTCCCCTTTCATCAGCTGCACGAATTCGCGCGAGATGGCCAGGCCCAGGCCCGTGCCATCCTTCGGTCCCGCGCTGTCGGCCTGCACGAAGGGCTCGAAGATGCGCTGCTGGTCCTCCGGGGCGATGCCGATGCCCGTGTCGCTGACGGCGAACGACAGCATCCATTCATCGCCGCCGCGCCGCTCGCCGCGCACGCGCAAGGTCACCTCGCCGCCGCCGGCGAACTTGACGGCGTTCGACATCAGGTTCAGCAGCACCTGGCGCAGGCGCGTCGCGTCGAGCAGCACGGCCGCGGGCAGGTCCGCGCAATCGAGGCGCAGCGCCAGCCCCTGCTGCTCGGCGCGCATGCCCAGCATGTCCATCACTTCCTGCAGCAGCGGCGCCAGCGCCGCCACGGCCGTCTGCGCCTGCAGGCGGCCCGCCTCGCCCTTCGACAGTTCGAGGATTTCATTGATCAGGGTGAGCAAATGGTTGCCCGAGCGGTGGATGATGGCCAGGTTGCGCTTTTCATCGTCCTGCATGTTCGGCGAGGCGGCCATCAGGCGCGAAAAGCCGATCACGGAATTCAAGGGCGTGCGCAATTCATGGCTCATGTTGGCCAGGAAGGTGCTCTTGGCGCGGTTCGCCGCCTGCGCCTGGCTGACGGCCACCGACAGGGCGCTCGTGCGCTCGGCCACCAGTTCTTCCAGGTGGTGGCGGTGGCGCAGCAGTTCCAGTTCGGCCTCGCGGTGCGCCGTGATGTCGTAGTTCGAGCCCACCAGACGCATGGGCCGGCCCTGCCCGTCGCGGAAAATCACGGCGTCGGCCTTGATGTAGCGGATGGCGCCATCGGGCCACAGGATGCGGTATTCGTGCGTGAACGCCTGGCCGGCGCCCAGCGCGGCGCGCAGGGCCGCCTTGGCGGCCGGCACGTCGTCCGGCATCAGCGCCCTGCGCCAGATCGCCGCCGGCGCCATGCCGCTTTCCGCGTCGGCCTTGAACTGCGCATACATCTGCTCATCCCACTGCAAGGCATCGCTGCTGACGTTCCAGTCCCAGATGCCGATGCTGGCCGCGCCCGTGGCCATCTGCACGCGCTCCTCGCTGCGCTGCAAGGCGCGGTAGCGGCTGTCGAGCAGCGCCACCATGTCGCGGATGGAGCGGTACAAGGTGCGCAGCTCGCCCAGGAACCACGCTTTCGGCGGCGTGCCGGACGCTTCGCCCTGCCCTGCCTGGATGCCGGCGGCATACTGGCCGATCGCCTTCAGAGGCTTGAGCATCAGACACCACATGAGCAGCCAGATGCTGGCCACCAGGATCACGTCGAGCGCCACGATCATGGCGCCGATGCCCAGCGCGCGCTGGCGCAGTTGCGCGTGCAGCAGGGCCGGCGTCGCATACACGGCAACGCTGCCGATGACCTGTCCGCCCATCGTCACGGGGCGCCGCTGCACCAGCCAGCCGGCTTCCGCGGACAGCGAGGAAAAGCTGCCGATGGCGCCGGACGCAGTGCGGCGCAGGACCAGCGCTTCCTTGCCGATGCCCGGCGTGAGGGAACTGGCCACCAGGTCGCGCTTGCCCAGCATGCTGCGCATGATGGCCTGCATCTGCTTTTCATCGAGATTCCACAATGGCAGTTCGATGGCCACGGCCAGCTGGTCCGCGCTGACCGACAGGCTGCGCTCCAGCTGCTGCCAGCGCTGCTCGCGTTCTGACTGGTAAAACAGCACGGCAAACACCAGCAGCAGCGCGGTGACGACAAAGGTCAGCGCCACGCTGACGGCCAGCACGATGGACACGCCGCCCAGGCGCGCGCCCCTGGATGCGTGCAAAGTCATGCGTCTTCGCCCTGCGGCTCGCTGGCCGGCTGCGCCAGCAAGGCGCACAGCGGCTGGTACTGGTGCTGTTCCAGCATGGCGGCGATGTGCGCGGTCAGCTGCGGCAGGCTGGTCGCCACGCCGGCCAGCACGATGGCGCTGCGCCGCAAATCGAGGGCCTGCACGGATTCGAGCAGCGCCTGCCGCTCGGCCGCGCCCAGCTGGCCCAGCGCCTGCTGCAGGTCGAAGGCGGCGGCCGGCACGCGCGGCGCCGGGGCGGCCGTGCGCTGGAAGCGCAGGCCCAGCTGCTGCTCCAGCATGGCGAACAGGTGTTCCTGCTCGATCGGCTTGCGCAGGAAGCCGTCGGCGCCGGCGGCCAGCGCCTCCTGCTTTTCTTCCTCGAAGGCGGAGGCGGTCATGATCACCAGGCGCGGCTGCACCAGCGCCGGCTGCGCGCGCAGCCAGCGCGTCAGCGCCAGGCCGTCCAGGTCCGGCATGCGCCAGTCGCTGAGCACCATGTCGTAGCGCTGCGCCGCCAGCATGGCTTGCGCCTGCACGCCGCCCGCTGCCTCGTGCAGCTGGAAGCCCAGCGGCGCCAGCAAGCCGGCCAGCAGCTTGCGGCAGTTGTCGTCATCGTCGACCAGCAGCACCATGCGCCCGCGCTGGGCCGGCGGCAGGCGCGCCACGCGGCCCGGCGCCAGCGCCGCGATGGCCGGCTGCCGCAGCAGCGGTGCGCGCAGCACGAAGCTGAAGCGGGAACCGGCGCCCAGGGTCGATTCGACGCGCAGCTCGCCGCCCATCAGGCGCACGAATTCGCGCGAAATCGTCAGCCCCAGTCCCGTGCCGGCCTGCGCCACGGCGCTGTCGGCCTGCACGAACGGTTCAAAGATGCGTTCCAGGTCTTCTTCCGCGATGCCGCTGCCCGTATCGCGCACGGCAAACGCCAGCGCCACTTGCCCGTCGTCGCCCGCCTGGCAGGCCAGCGACAGGGTCACGCTGCCCTGCTCGATGAACTTGAGCGCGTTCGACAGCAAATTGAGCAGCACCTGGCGCAGCTTGGCGCCGTCGAGGCGCACCAGCGGCGGCACGCCGGCACGCTCGAGCCGCAGCGCGATGCCCTGGTCGCTCGAGCGCATGCGCACCATCTCGAGCACCTCGTCGAGCAAGCCGTTCAAGTCCACCGGCCCCGCCTGCAGCTGCATGCGGCCCGCCTCGATTTTCGACAATTCCAGGATATCGTTGATCAAGGTCAGCAAGTGGTGGCCCGCGCGGTTGATGATGGCCAGGTTGTGTTTTTCTTCCTCGAACATGCTGCTCGAATCGGCCATCATCTGCGAAAAGCCGATCACGGAATTCAAGGGCGTGCGCAATTCATGGCTCATGTTGGCGAGAAAAACGCTTTTCGCGCGGTTCGCCGATTCGGCCTCGGTGACGGCCACGGACAGGGCCGCCGTGCGCTGCTGCACCAGCTCTTCCAGGTGGTCGCGGTAGCCGAGCAGCTCCTGCTCGCTTTGCTTGCGCTCGGAAATGTCGACGATGCCGCTGCGCACCAGGCGCCGCCCTTCCATCGGCAAGCGCACCAGCCGCACCTCGCAGGGGAAAATGCTGCCGTCGGCGCGCCGCACATGGCGCTCGACCATGATGGGTTCGCCCAGCATGGCGCGGCGCAGATGCTCTTCCACCATCAGGCCCAAAGGCAGGCCGTCTGGCTGCTCCGTGCTGTACAGGTCGAACGGCCCGCGCGCCAGCAGCGCTTCGCGCGACATGCCCAGCATGCGCTGCGCGCTGCTGTTGGCGTCGATGAAGCGGTCCTGGTCCAGGTCGTACACGACGATGGCCTCGGGCGCATGCTCGACGAGGATGCGGAAGCGCTGTTCGCTTTCGCGCGCTTCGCGCTCGGCATGGCGCAAACGCCGCCGCTGCAGCAGCAGGGCGCTCAGCAAGCCGGCCATGACGATGAAGATGGCGCCCACCAGCAGCACGGCGGCGCGGTGTTCGTGCCACAGCTGCGGCGGACGGTTGAAGAACAGGGTGTGCGGCGGCAGCTGGCTGATGTCGGCATCCCAGCGCTGCAGCTGCTCCCAGTCGTACATGGGCACGGGGCGGACCGGCGGCAGCAAGGCACCCGGCGCGGCAGGCGCCTTGCCGTCCAACACGGCCAGCGACATCTGCGCCACCTGCTGCGCGGCCCGCTCGATGTGCAGGATGGAGCCGCCCAGGATGCCCTTGCCGACCGTCGCGTTATACATGCCGAAGGCGGGCACATTGGCCAGCCGCGCCAGCTGCACGGAAAACTGCACGGGCGTGGCGATGTTGCCATCCACATCGCGGTTGACGTTGCCCGCCACCAGCAGCGTATTGGCGGGCAGGTGCGCCACCGCCGCGCGCATCTGCTCGAGGGACAGGTTGTCGAGATACCGCATGGCCACCTTGCCCCGCCAGGCCAGCGCCGCCTGCTGCATGCTGCGCTTCAAGGCCTGGTCGGCCTCGCTGGTGCCGACGGCCATGACGATGCTTTTGGTCTCCGGGAACAGCGCCATCGCTTGCGCCAGGGTGCCGGGAAAATCGACGTTCGCCTTTTGCTGCCAGATGGACGCCGGGCTGCCGGCCGGCAAGGCCTTGCCCGAGGTGTTAATCGCCAGCACGGGCACGCCGCGCGCCAGCGGCGCCAGGTCCGACAGCAAGAAATCGAGCGCCGGCTGCTGCATGGCGATGATCAGGTCCGCCTTGCGCCCCATCATCTGGGTGTATCTTAAAAGCAACAAATCGCGCATCTCGTTGCGCAGCGCCGGGTCACCCTGGGTATTCAAGTTCAGGTGCTCGACCATGATGTCTTCGCTGGCCAGGCCCGCAGCGGCCATGGCGGCCACATAGGTGCGCGTGTACGATTCCACGCCGGCGCGGCCGTAATCGTAGGCGTTGAGGAACAGCACGCGCTGCCCCTGGTGCGCCGGCGCGGCGGCCGGCACGGCGGCAGGGGCCGCGGCGACACAGAGCGCCAGCAGCAATGCGCGGCCGCAGCGGCGCGCCGCTGTCCCACCCATCCCGCCGCCCGGCGCTTCACGCATCATTCGCCATGCCCATGCTCACCCTCGCCTGTCACCATGTTTCAACTATGCGCCGACCATTCAGCCACCGACACTTACAAAAACATGATAACGTCAACTGCCGGGGCAAGTCTATTGCTTAGGGCAATCATTTGACAATACACGCGCTCGCTACGCCAGCCATCGTTACGCGGCGGTGCCGCTGATACCGAACAATTCCAGCTTCAACCCTTTTATGCCAGACGGCACATAAATCGCAATCGCCTGGGCCTTGATCATGCCGTCATAAATACCGCCCTTGTTATCGATGGAAAAGTAATACGTGTTTGGCCGCACCGGCACTTCGGCGGGAACCTGTGCCAGATGGCGCAACTCGGCCCCCGGCAGCGCGCGGCCCAGCAATAGTTCGATATTGTCCGGAGATGAAATCTTGAACTGCAACGGCACCGTGGCGACCAGTTCCAGCGCCGGCATATCGGCGTTTACCGCAAGACAGAGTTCGGTCTGACGGTCGATGCGCGCAGCATCGAGCAAGCCATGATAATGGGTGTTTTGTTGCGCGTCGTTGGACAGTGGAATCGGGAAGTAACGCGACAGGAGAACAGTATCGATCAGGTCGCGAATGATGCCATCGAGCTTGCCGAAACCGGGCGCCGCGTCATCGTGAGAATAAGCGGGCAAGTCGCTCAGTGTGTATTTTTTCGAAAACGTCATCAAGCCACCGGCCAATGCCATCAATTTTTCAAACAAATACACGGGATGGTGGCGCCGGTAACTGGCGCAATGACTGAGCATGGCGCTGGCCGTGCTCAAGGTATGGAGCATCCAGAACGAGGAAACATCCCCGCCATGAAATTCCACCGTATTGTTACCAGGCTGACGGTGGCGGCTGTACAGCGCCTCAATCTTCGCGCCCATGCGCTCGATCAGGGAATCGAGCAGTTTCTGCAGCGAGGAATCGGCACTGATGGTCAGGCCAGGCGGCATGAAGGCGGCATCGATTTCAAAGCTGCCATTGCCAGCGCGGTACAAACGGATCACAGGGATGGCAAGGTAATCATTCAGGGGCTCCAGTTGCGACAGCAGATACACGCGTTTCTTCAGGTAGGCGACGTCTATGCTGACCGCCTCGCTGTACAGGTCCGGGGTTTCGATATCCGCCTGTGCATAGCGCGCGCCTGCGGAGCTCACATTGCCGCCATGTGCCTGCAGTGCGGGCAGCGCGGCATAAAAGGTAAAACTATGTTCGCTGGCTGGCAGCCTGGACAGGTCAACCGCACTGGGCAATACGTCGCCAAGCGGCGCCTCAAACAGTTCGCCATCCTGAAAGACGAGCGACATGGCGTCCGCCCGCAGGCTATTGTTGGCCAGCGCATCCATATTCCAGCTGACGCCATGCACGCCCCATAAATGTGGATTGATCAATGAAGCCAGACGCTGCAGGCGCGCTTCATGGTAGCGGTCCAGCTGCTGGAATTGCTGGGGACCGATGGCCAGGCCTTCGGACCAGAGCAATTTGGATGGCAATGTCATGGCGTTCTCCCTATTGAGCGTTGGAATCTTTCTGCCTTGCCAGTCTGATATTGCCAGCGTGGAGGTCATTGATGTTGCGCAGCAACCTTGTTCAATTATTTGCGCAAACGCAATTTACCCTTGAGCAAAGGCTCGGATACTGGCCATTCCACCGCCAGGACACAGGAAGAGAGATGGAGGACTTGCTGCCGTATTTCGAACGCGAGCTGGTGATGCTGCGGCGGCATTGCCGTGAGTTCTCCGAACGCTATCCGAGAATCGCCGGTAAATTGCACATGTCCGGCGAGTCGTGCGAAGACCCCCACGTGGAACATTTGATCGAATCGGTGGCCATGCTGGCGGCACGTATCTCAAAACGGCTCGATGACGACTATCCGCAATTTACGGAAGCCCTGTTCGAAGCCCTGTTCCCGCATTATCTGCGCCCCTTTCCCTCCTGCAGCATCGTATGCCAGCCCGCCCCGGCGGCTGGTGCGGGCGTATTGCACTTGCCGGCCGGCAGTGAAATGGATGCAACGCCTGTACGTGGCGTGCGCTGCCGCTTCAAGACGGTCTACGACATGACGACCGGCGCATCGCTACTGGACAGCGCCGTTTTCGATGCGATGATCAAGGCGCCGCCGGGCGTGCGCCTGCCGGCATCGGCCAGTTGCTCGCTGAACATCGGCATCCTGCATCCCGGTGCGGCGCCCGCATCGCTGCGCGTTTTCATCGATGGCGAAGCTTCTTTTTCCGCTGCATTGCGCGATGCCCTGTTCATGCATACCGTCTGCGCATTTGTGTCGACCGACGCGGTGCAATGGATGGCCTTGCCCGCCGTGCCCTTGACGCCCGTCGGCTTCGCCGACACGGATGCCTTGATACCTTTCGGTGCTCGCTCGCAGCCGGCCTACCGCATCCTGAGCGAGTATTTTGCCTATCCGGAAAAATTCAATTTCTTTGACATCGATACCGCGGCGCTGGGCGCCGCCCTGCCGCCTGGCAGCCAGCGCCTTACCCTGCATCTGTGCATGGCCGGCTTGCGCTCCGATTCCGCCACGGCGCGCATGTTGTCCAGCATTTCCAGCGAAAACCTGAAGCTGGGCTGCAGTCCCGCAGTCAATCTCTTCCGCCAGGAAGGCGTGCCGATTTCCGTCACCCGGCAGAAAACCGACTACTCCGTGCTGGCCCATGCCACCCATGCGCATGGCTACGAAGTCGTCACTGTCGATGCGGTGCGTTTGCTGCGCCAACGCGGCGGCGAAAGCACGCTGACGGAATTTCGCCCCCTGTACAGCCTGCGCCATGGGGAGGGTGCGTCTCAACAAGGTCATTACTGGGTCTTGCGCCACGATACGGCGCTGGCCATCAACAGTCCGGGTCACGAAAAGAAAATCACGCTGGTCGACAGCGACTTCAATCCCCTGATCCATGAAAAGGCCAGCCTGTCGCTGTCGCTGACATGCAGCAACCGCGATCTTCCCCTTGCGCTCAAATACGGCCAGCCGCAAGGAGACCTGCAGCCATGCGCTGGCGGCCCGGCACTGCACATGCTGCGACGCCCCAGCCAGCCGCGCCGCTTCTCACCGGGCGCGGGCCTGCACTGGCGCCTGATTTCGCACCTGACGCTGAATCATCACGCGCTGGTCCAGGAGGGCCTGCCGGCGCTGCGCGAAATGCTGACGCTGTACGACCTGTCCCGATCGGCGACCTCGCAACGCCAGATCGGCGGTATCGCCGCGCTGGCTCACTCGCCGACCACGACATGGCTGCGGCACCGGCGCGGCACCTCGCTGGCGCATGGCGTGGAGGTACGCATCACGCTGGACGAGGAAGCCTTTATCGGCAGCGGCATGCACCTGTTTGTGCAGGTGATCGATCACTTCCTTGGGCTGTATGTGCAAATCAACAGTTTCATCGAACTGGTGGTGCTGTCACTGCAAAGCGGAGAGGAGCTGATCCGATGCAAACCAAGAAGCGGACTGCAGAATCTGGTGTAGTCCAACACTTGCTCGCCGAACCTTACCGCTATCAGTTCGTGCAGGCGGTGCGTATTCTGCTGTGCTGGCTACGCCGGCAGAATGTGTCCCATGCGCAAGCCTTCGGCCAGGTGCTGCGCTTCAAGAACAGCCTGTCCTTGAGTTTTCCGGCCAGTGAAATCGAGCAGCTCTCGCTCGACGAGAATGAACAACTGATCCTGATACCGGCTTTCATGCGGTTTCTGGGCGTCGGCGGCACTTTGCCCTTGCACCACTCGGAACGGATCGCCGCCTACCGCTTGTCGAGCAAGGACGCCGGCGTCTCGGCCTTCCTCGATATCTTTTCGCACCGCATGCTCACGCTGTATTACGCGGCGTGTGAAAAGTATCGGCTGGAATCCATGCTCCAGACCCAGGCAAAGGACGAGCAACTACTGTTGTTGTCGGCACTGGCCGGCGTGCAGCGCGATGCTCTGCCGTCGAGCGCTGAACCTGATGTCGTGACACAGGACGTCGCGGCCTGGTACGCGGGTCTGCTGCGCTGCCGCCCCGTCTCCGCGCAAGCGATTGCCCCCGCGCTGGCGGAATACTGCGGCGTACCCGTCGCCCTGCAACAATTTGTCGGGGGCTGGGACTATCTGGAAAAAAACCGGCGCAGCCTGCTGGGCAGTATCAACTTCACCCTGGCGCGCGGCGCAACGCTCGGCCTGCGGCTGTGGCGCCAGGACATGCGCGTCTGCCTGCATATCGGTCCGCTGGATCCGGCGGGCCTGCAACGCTTCCTGCCGCGCAGCGCAGGTGCGGCGGCACTGGCGAAGATGCTGGCGCTGTTTGGCGTACCGGATTTGCAATACGAAGTGCGGCTGATACTGAGTCCGCCATGCATCAAGCCCCTGCTCCTGAGTTCCAAGCCTTCAGACAGGCGGCGCCTGGGCTGGACGACGTTCTTGCAGACGGCACAAGGCAAGGTACGCGGCGCCGAGGTGCGCTATTTACTGCAGCTGGATTGAACAATTCATCCCTGGAAAAGCGAGGCAAGCATGAAACATGCGGGACGCGGCGTCATCCGGCTCGGAGACGCAACCGATCACGGCGGCAAGGTCACCAGCGCATCGTCCGGCAGCACCGTGATGGGGAAGACGGCGGCGCTGGCCGATGACATGACTTTTTGCCCGAAGTGCAAGGGCAGCTTTCCCATCACGCCGGACGGCGCCGGCGCAAAACACATGGGCAAACCGTACGCCTATGACGGCGATGCCACCGCCTGCGGCGCCCGCCTGATCACATCGCTATAAGGGAGGCAGGCCATGCATGCAAGCATCCAGGCGGCGCTATCGGCCTTCGACCTCGCCGCGCAAGAGCGGCGCCTGCTGAAGATCGATTTCCCCCATGACGATGGACCGGATGGCGCCATACTGCTGGTCAATTCGCTGACCGCCAGGGAAGAAGTATCGCGCGACTTCCGTTTCGAAGCCGAGCTGCTGTCGGACGACGCGCACATCGCGCTCAAGGCCATGATGGGCCGCATGGTGAGCATTTCCATGGTGCGCGACGATGGCACGCTGCGCCACTTTAACGGCTATGTGGGCGAATTTTGCCTGCTGCGCGCAGACGGCGGCTTCGCCTGGTACCGCATGGTGCTGCAACCGTGGCTGGCCTTTGCCCGGCTGCGCCAGGACAACGTCTCCTTTCATGGCCAAAGCGTGATGCAGCTGACCGAAACAACGTTTGCGCACTACGGGCAGCGCGACTGGAAAACCAGCATCCATGGCGACGATCCGCAGATCACTTGCGCCAACCAGCACAATGAAACCGACTACAACCACCTGCACCGGCGCTGGGAAGCCCTCGGTTGGCATTACTGGTACGAACACCGTGCCGATGGCCACACCTTGTGGCTCGCAGACAATAGCACCCTGGCGGACATGATCGCCACGGCATCCGGCGACGGCGCCATGCGCTTCCACTCCGCGTCGGGCTCCATGGAAGACGATGGCCTGCAACAATGGCAAGCCATGCGCCGGATCGGCTCCGGGCAGCTGACCTTGGCCAGTTTCGACTATAAGAATCCGCAACCACGCCTTGCCAGCGGCTACTCCCTGAATCGCCAGGGCGATGTCTTTGCGCACGAATTGTATGAAAACACGGGTGCCTATGGCTACAGGAATGTCGATGACGGGGAGTCTCTGGCACAGCGCCGCATGGAAGAAAGCGACCATCTGCGCCAGTATTTCGAGGCGGCAGGCAATCACCGTGGCGCACAGCCCGGCCTTTGCTTCCGGCTCGATGGACATTTCAGCGCCGAGGAAAAACGCTATCAGCCTGGCCAGGAGCGCCCGGACAGTATTGCCGAACGCGAGTACCTGATCCTGTCAGTGGTGCATATCGCCAGCAACAATTATCAGGCGGGCCCCAGCGCGCCATCTGACTATGCGAACACGCTCGTGTGCGTGCGGCGGGACATCCGCTGGCGCCCGGGCCGCGGCTACAACAGCACACCGTGCGTGGTTGCCGGCGTGCAGACGGCGCTGGTGGTCGGGCCGGCCGGGGAAGACATCCATACGGATGCACTGGGACGCATCCGCCTGCAATTTCACTGGGACCGCCTGGGGGAATTCGATGAACGCAGCTCGCCATGGATACGCGTCATGATGCCGATGGCGGGAGCGCAAATGGGACAGATCGCCTTGCCACGCGTGGGCCAGGAAGTCGTCGTGCAATTTCAGGACGGTAATATCGACCACCCCATCGTCATCGGCGTCGTCTACAACAGCGCCAATCCGCCGCCGTGGCAATTGCCGCAGCAGCGCGCCCTGTCCGGCTTGCGCAGCCGCGAACTGGGCGCCCGCAGCGCCAACCACCTGGTACTCGACGACACCAAGGGCGCGATCCAGGCACAGCTGCGCAGCGAGTACCAGGACAGCCGGCTGTCATTGGGCAACATCACCCGCATCGACGACAACGCCGGCCGCAAGGAAGCGCGCGGCGCGGGTTTTGAATTGGCCAGCAATGCCTGGGGCGCCCTGCGCGCTGCCAAAGGCATGCTGATCACCACCGAAGCACCGGCAGGAACTGGATCGGTCAAACAGCTCGACGAAACGCAGTCCCGCCTGGCGCAGGCACGCCAACTGCATGAGGGACTGGCCGGCATGGCCGTCGACGCAGGCGCGCAGGACAGTACCGCACAACAGGGCGCCGTGGCAGACGCCATCCAGCGGCAAAACGCCGCCATCAAGGGCAGCGGCGGCGATTTCCCGGAACTGTCCGAAGCACATCTGGTGCTGGCCAGCCCGGCAGGCGTCGAACTGAGCACGGCCCAGTCCATCCACCTGGCCGCCAGCGAGCACGTGGCGCTCAGCAGCAGCAAGCATATTTCACTCGCCAGCGGCGACAGCATGTTTGCCAGCATCGCCAAAACCTTCAGCCTGTTCGTGCACAAGGCCGGCATGAAACTGATCGCCGCCAGCGGCAAGGTAGCCATCGAGGCCCAGAATGACGAGGTGGAAATCCTCGCCCAAAAAGTGCTGTCGCTGATCAGCGAAGCGGACTGGGTCAACATCAAGGGCAAGAAAGGCGTGCGCCTGCACGGCGCCAGCCACATGCTGGAAATCAGCGACAAGGTGCAGTTCTTCACCTCCTCGCCCGTGCTCTTCAATGGCAACCTGGAAACCCTGGCGCCGAAGAGCGTGTCGCAGGAATTTAATGAACGACCACACAGCAGTTTTGACCAGGAAGTGTTGCTGGTGAATGCCGACGATACACCGGCCGTTGGCCTTGCTTTTGAAATCCTGCGCGATGACGGCAACATGCCCGGCAAAAGCGCGGAAGACGGTTCCACGCAACTACAAAAATCCACGGGCATGGACAGCTACATCATTCGCTATAAGGGAGAACTGCCATGAGCGACAACGATGAGTTGAACAAACGAGGTAATCATCCAAGTCAATTTACACAAGGTGTGGGCGGATGGGCGGAGTATGCAGTACAGATGACCAGAACCAGCGACACGGCACGCCATGAAGTCGCCAAGCCACCCGGCAAAGTGATACCGATCATTTTTCTGCCGGGTGTCATGGGCAGCAACTTACGTATGTCCAAGGCGCGGCAAAAACGGTTGGAGCGCCCCGACAATCGAGCATGGCGACCGGACGACTTGATGGGGGTGGGAGGAATGGCAGATGTTGCCGCCGGAACTGGTTTGGGCGGATGGTTCAGAGAGGCTACGCCTCAACAACGTCAATTGGTGTTTGATCCCAATGAAACAGAAGTCGAATACTACCATTACACAGAAAACAATGGGCGATTTGACGCGGAGGGACCAGAAACAATGGCTTCCGATATGCGACATCAGAATGTTCCTGACAGTCTGACACCCATCCCTCCCCTGATGGGCTCGAACAGAATCAACCCCGGCAGTCGTCCTGTTCAAGGGAAACCGCAAGCGTTCGCAACTCCAGCGCAGGTAGCGCGATGGCGCGGCTGGAGCGAAGTGCTATTTGATGGAGCTTATGGCTCCATGCTCCAACACACTGAAAAGCACATGAACAATATAGTGTTAGGCGGGAAGCTGCATCCAGTCTGGCGCGGGACAAGTGGCTTGGGTGCGTCGGTGATGAAAGATCCTTCCACGTTTGGTGGCGTATCAAGCAATCCCATAACGGAAGAAGACTTGAAAAAAATCGCGGCATGCTGGTATCCAGTTCACGCGATGGGCTACAACTTTGTGCAGAGCAATGGCGTCACTGCCGTGACAATTACCAAACGCATAAGAGGCCTGGTCAAAGGTTATCGCGAGCGAGGATTCAAATGTCATGAAGTCATTCTGGTCACGCACAGCATGGGTGGCTTGCTGGCCCGCGCCTTGATACACCCTGACTATGGAAAAATAGTCAACGATAAGGACCTGACCATACTTGGCATTTATCACAGTGTTATGCCAGCCATCGGCGCCGCCGGAGCATATAAACGCATGCGCTTCGGTTTTCAGGAAAAAGACACTACTGCGGGTGAATACGAAGCAGAGGTACTTGGCATCAATGGCATCCATGCGACCGCCATTCTGGCGAATGCTCCGGCACCGCTGGAGATGATGCCTGGCGTCGTCTACGGTGAAAAATGGCTCAGGGTGGTAGATCAGCAAGACAAAGAACTGTGGAGCTGGCCGCGCGAGGGTGCTACAGCATTGGATGCTATTTACTTGCAGCCACCGAATGCGTGGTGGCGGCTAATAAATCCAGAATGGATAAATCCGGCAAAAATAGAAGAAAAAAATGGTGGTGGTTTGATGAACGTTAATCGCAGACTAAAAAACGCGTTTGAATTTTTAGAATCAATAAAAGATACGTTCCACTCCCTTACTTATGCAAGCTACTGCGCATCACCGAAGCGTTTGAGTTATGGCAACGTCGCATTCAAAGTAATCGATGGGCTTAACAGCGGGCTACCAAATGCCAAAGAAAGACCCAAGTCACTCTCTCCTGAAAAATGGTCTCTGCACGGAGACAACGCCAAAAATGAGCTTATTGTTCAAGCTGGCCCTCAAAAACTACGATTGCGGCTAATGCCAGCCAGTGCCGCTGGCGATGAAACAGTACCCTCAAAAAATTTAGAAAAGTGCTTTAAAAAAGAACGGTTATTTATTCATGGGGTGAAAGATGGAACTGATTACGGGCACCAAGATAGCTATTCGAATCCAAATGTACTTGCATCAATGCTATATTCCATTATACAAATCGCAAAACAGCAAAGTGGACTTGATCATGTTTAGTCAAAAAAAAATTCTTTTCACCACTATTGCAATGTTTGGATTGTTCCAACCTTTCAAAGCGCTAAGTTCGATCGAGGAGAATGCCGTGTCAGAAAATATCGCTCTTACTAAACGTCTTGAAGTGCTCTTTCTAAAAACGAAATTGGCATGTTTTGGGCGCTACACCCTGCGTATACCGCAAGAGACAGAATTGATTTTTGGGGAAACATCACTACCATCAACGATTGAAATAAGAACCGATGGATTGGCAGGACGCGACAAACAAGCTCTAGAAGATATTGAACGAATAAAATTCAACAACCCCACTTCGGAAATTATCTACAATGGAAAATCCCCAGTCGAAGACATTTGGCAGATTCAATATTTTCCTGACAAATATACCAAAGATGAAGGCAATGTATATTTCAATACGTACATTACAAAAGGAAATATCACATTTACCATAGGAGACACTACTCCTGAAGGAAAAACAAGAATGGATGTCGCTGCCAAACAAATAGTTCGTGCAAATAATTTTCGATTACGCGAAGAATCTGACATACCGACCGAACCGGGAAATTGCATTCCTTACGGATTCATTAAGGGAAATAGCTATGAGGAACAGGAAATAGTTAGTGCGGGGCTGTATTTCCCCAGTTTTCCTGACGTCACATTTTCAGTAAGCTCGAATAAAAATGCATATATGGATTATTCGAGTGAATTGTATGAAAAAATGCACATTGAACTATCCCTCTTGGGCCGTATTGATATGGCCAAGAAAAGACAAGGCAATCGCTATCCCAAGCGAACCCTGCTACGCGAGGGCAAACGCAACGTCCAGCACTGGCAGGGGGAGGAATCGCTGATACGACGAACAGATGGCGTGCACGATTTTGAATGGGCCCTGGTCGGCAAACCGCGCGATGTCGCGAATCCATCTGTGCTGGAGGTGCACATGTACACGAAGGTTGCCCACAACACCGTCGGCGCCGCCGAAGCCGCGTCGCTGACGGACGAGGAGGCGATCGCATTGTGGGACAAGCTGCTGTCCGGCCTGAAGTTCCGGGTGAAAGTGCCGGGCGCGCCGCCGGGCTCGTACTACATCGATCCGGACAAGCCGGCGCAGTGACGGCCAGGTAAGCGTGGCATCAGCATAACTAGCCGAATGCAGTCATCGTACTTTTGTCCGGGAAGCCTTCATGCTCACCTTGTGTACCACCCGACCTTCCGACTTTGCCGCACAAGAGCCGCATCTGCTGAAACCAGTTTTCCTTCAGAGGCCAAATTTCTTTCCGACGACGCATATATCACTCTCGAGGCCAAGTGATGCTGGCGCTCAGGATAGCACCGGACAACAAGGCTCCGCCGCAGGCGATTTCCCGGAGCTGTCCGAACCACATTTGCTGCTGGCCAGCCCGGCAGGCATCGAACTGAGCACGGCCCAGTCCATCCACTGGGCCGCCAGCGAGCATGTGGCGCTCAGCACCGGCAAGCATATTTCACTCGCCAGCGGCGACAGCACGTTTGCCAGCATCGCCAGCTACATCATTCGCTATAAAGGAGAACTGCCATGAGCAAATGTGACGACTTGAATAAGCGCGGCAATCATCCTGCAAAGTTTAGCCAAGGCGTGGGAGGGTGGGCGGAACTCGCTGTTTCGATGACGGAAACAAAAGATACTGCTCGGCATGACGTCACCGTGCCGCCAGGCAAAGTCATTCCTGTCATTTTTCTGCCAGGCGTGATGGGCAGCAATCTAAGGATGAGCAAGGTTCGGCAAGAAGAATTGCGCCGTCCAGACAATCGGGCTTGGCGGCCAGACGATATGATGGGTGCGGGAGGCAAGACGGCGGTCCTCACAGGCAACGGCTTGGGTGGCTGGTTCAAAGATGCATCGCCACGGCAGCGTCAATTGGTGTTCGATCCCACAGAAACCGAAGTCGAGTATTACCACTATACCGAGAGCAATAGCCGCTTCGATCCAGATGGTGCGGAAACCAAAGCCGCAGATGCGCGGCATCAAAATGTGCCTGACAGCTTTACCCCCATTCCTCCTCTGATGGGAACGAACAGGATAGCGACAACATCACGCCCGAATCAAGGCAAAGCCTGCTCGTATCAAAGCCCAGCGCAAATAGCCCGTTGGCGCGGATGGAGTGAAGTGTTATTTGCTGGTGCGTACGGAACAATGTTGCGGGCTGCCGAATTGCATCTCAATAACATGATTTCCGACGGTAAGCCACATCCTGTCTGGCGTCAAACAAGTGGCCTTGGCGCACTGCTTTTGCAAGATCCAGAAAATTTTGGCGCGTCATCTGGGAAAGCCATTACCGTCAGCGATTTAAAGAAAATTTCTCCTTGCTGGTATCCCGTGCACGCGATGGGTTATAACTTTATCAAGAGCAATGGGGTATCCGCCGTCACTATTGCAGAGCGACTACGCGGCCTTGTCAAAGGCTACCAGCAACGCGGATTCAAATGTAACGAAGTCATCATCGTCACACATAGCATGGGGGGCTTGCTGGCCCGTGCATTGATACACCCCAGCTATGGAAATATGTTAGACGATAAAGATGTGAAAATTCTGGGCATTTATCACAACGTGATGCCGACCATTGGCGCCGCAGGAGCGTATAAACGCATGCGTTTTGGTTTTCAGGAAAGAGAAGGTTCCATTGCCGAAATAGAGGCCAGCATTCTAGGAATCAATGGTGTACATGCTACCGCCATTCTGGCTAACGCACCGGCGCCACTGGAAATGTTGCCAGGTGCGGCATATGGCCAGAATTGGGTGAAAATTGTAGATGCACAGGATAAAGTTTTATGGAGCTGGCCTCGCGATAAGGCCACTGCACTGGAAAGCATTTACCTTCAACCCGCCAATGCGTGGTGGAGGCTAATCAATCCAAAATGGGTAAACCCCGCAGACCTTCCTTATGAAAAAGGTGGGGGTATAGAAAGAACAATGGAGAGAATAACATCCGCTTCAAAATTTCTATCGTCCATAGAAAAAAAATTCCACCCAAAGACTTATGCAAGCTATTGCGCTTCCCGAAATTTTTTAAGTTACGGCGACGTCGTATTTAAATTAATTGAAGGTCTTCATAGTGGCTCAAATGATCCGTGGAATAAATTCGAGCCGTTACCTGAAAAATGGAAGTTACTTGAAGATGATGCAAAGGGACAACTCCTGGTCCAGGCCGGAGGTAAATTCTTAAAGTTAAGGCTACAAGCAGCTAATGCACGCGGTGATGGAACGGTGCCGTCAGACCGTTCTGCCCAGCATATCACAGGCACACTTTTCGTACATGGCACGGCGGAAGCGAACGGTTATGAACACCAGAACAGCTACGCCGATACAAATGTAATGGCATCCATGCTGTATTCCATCGTACAAATTGCCAAGACGGCAAAATGGGAGTAAGCCATGAACAATAAGATAGAGAAAACAATTTTCCTCACGATTACGGTTATTGCGATGGTATTCCTATCCGCCTACGCGAAAAAAAATTCAGCCAAGGAGATCACAATGCCTGAAAATTTCAAAATCAGCAAACGCCTGGAGACACTATTCTTAAAAACAAAAATAGTATGCTTCGGGCGCTATGCCCTAGAGGTTCCGCAAGAAGCACAACTCATATCAGGAGGGACAACAATTCTTTCGGAAATCAAGACCATACCAGGCGGAATAACAGAAAAAAACGAACGCATAGCAGAAGAAATTGAAAAAATAAAAAAAGATGACCCAACCTCTGAAATTACATACAATGGAAAAGGTCCAATAGAAAATAGCTGGCAACTTCAATACTATGATGGAGAATTCTCCAAAGAAGGCGGGCGTTTAATCTTCAAAACCTACATCACAAAAGGAAACCATATATTCATTCTTGACGGATCAACACGAAAAGGTGAAACAATAGCAGATTCCATAGAAAATCAAATGGTCCGCGCTAATAACTTACGTCTGCGCGATGAAAATGAAGTTCCCAAGGAACCTGGCTATTGCGTCAAAAATGGTTTCATGACCGATAACAAATATGATAGTCAGGAAATGGCAGATGCAGGCCTGTATTTCCCCAGCTTTCCAGACGTGACTTTTTCCATCACATCAAATAAAAATGCCTACGGTGACTATCCTCCTGCCGAATATGATGCAAAAGTACGCGGGAAATTATCATTACTTGCTCGCATCCAGGAAGCAAAAGACCAGCAAGGCAAGAATTATCCCGCTCGTACTCTGCTACGCGAGGGCAAACGTGACGTGCAGCACTGGCATGGCGAGGAATCGCTGATACGGCGTACCGATGGCGTGCATGATTTTGAATGGACACTGGTCGGTACGCCGCGCGATATCGCTTATCCAGCGGTATTGGAAGCATCCATGTACACGAAGGTCGCCCACAACATGGTCGGCGCAGCCGAAGCCGCGTCGCTGACCGACGAAGAGGCCATCGCCTTGTGGGACAAGCTGCTGTCCGGCCTGAAGTTTCGGGTGAAGGTGCCGGGTGCGCCGCCGGGTTCGTATTACTTCGATCCGGACAAGCCGGCGCAGTGACAATTGACAAACTCATGCTGGCGCCGTGCAAGCCATTGCGCTAGCATGCTCCTTTTTCCCGGAAAACCCCCATGCCCATCACCCTGCGCCCCGCCCTGCCCTCCGACATCGACGCCCTGTGGGCCCTGCGCACGGTAGCCGTGCGCGTCAGTTGCGCCACGCACTATGCGCCGGAACAGATCGACGCGTGGACGGCCTCGCCCGTGCCGGCATCGTATGGCGCCATGCTGGCTGCCGGTGGCGGCATCGTGGCGATGCAGGACGGGGCCATCGCCGGCTATGCCATGCTCGATGCGGACAAGCAGGAAGTCGATGCCGTATTCGTCGATCCCGCATACGCGGGCCTGGGTATCGGCAAGCGCCTGCTGGCGGCGCTGGAGCAGCTGGCGCGCGGGCGCGGCATCGTGCGCCTGCACCTGTCCGCCTCGCTCAATGCGGAACCGTTTTACCGGGCCGCCGGTTTTGTTGCCTTGCGCGCGGAAGCGTATGCGCATCCGAGCGGCATCAGCCTGGCCAGCGTGGCGATGGAAAAGGCGCTGGCGGCGGCCTGAACCTTCAGTCTTCTGCCGCAGCAGCGCTGGCCTCGGACTCTGCCAGGCATTGCTGCAGCTTCGCGATCAGGGCGCGCACTTCGTCGTCGCCCAGGTCCAGCGGATCGCCGTGCGCGCCGACGGCGATCAGGCAGATGGCCGAGCCGTCGTACCAGGCATCGAGGCGATCCTTGTCTTCATTCATATTGTTCTGCCTCACGTTGCAAATCCATCAATAGATCAGCCGGCGCCGCGATGGCACCCGGTCCTTGCGGCACGGGGAACACGGACGCCAGTTGGCCGTTGCCCGCCATGCCGGGCAGCCATTTGGCCAAAAGATCGTCGAGCGCGATGGCGCGGGGCTGGAAATGTTCCCACTCGCCGCCGGCGCACGCTTGCGCGAACGCCGCTTCCGGCCAGAACGGTATCGCCACCTTGCCATGGGCTTGCGCCGTGGCCCAGCCGTCATGGTGCAAACCCCATACTTCTTGCGTATCGGCCACCTTGCGCACGAAATAGCCATGGCGTTCGGCGGACGGCAGGCCCGCCACCTGCTTGAACTTTTCAGGGTGCACGGTTTCCCCCTGCCTCGTCCCATACCCGCAGCTGCGGCGTGCACCAGCCCGTCACCAGGTCGAGGGCATCCAGTATCATGTCTTCCCGCGCCTCATCCTGCGCGCCGTCCTGCGCAGACGCGCGCAATTCCTGCAGCAAGCCGGCCACTTGCGCCGCCGTCACGCCGCTGGCCTTGTAGCGCAGCAGGATGGCGCGCAGCGTCAATAAGCCTGCCCGGGCATCGAGCGCGGCCAGCAAGTCCCTGTCGATCTCGGCGATGATGGTGTGCGCCATATCAATCCGCCTCCCAGGCGATGGCGGCCGGCCGCGCGCCGCCCGTCCTGAAAAAATCGGCAAAGGCATGCTGGCAGTGTTCCACGTCCACGCACCACGCTTCCGGATATTCGTCCACCTGGCCATTCGCCAGCAGGTAGCTGCAAACGCCGTCCGCCTCCTCGTCGCCCAGCGAGTGAAAACTCAGGTCGTCCTGCCCCGACAGATACATCAGCCAGGCGTTGCCGCCATTGCGCAGCATGCACAGGGCCGGGCCCTGCTCCGCATCGGTCGCCATGGTCATCCACAGTTCGCACTGCGCCAGGGCGCGCGCGTCGGTCAGCGCCTGTTCCAGCGCAAGGATATCGTCGACGGCGCGTGCTTCGCCATGCAGGTTCAATTCCATCGTCATGTTTTGCTCCCGCTCAAATCGTTCATCGCCAGCGCCGTGCTCAGGTACAGCTTGCCGCTCAGGTCTTGCAGCAGGCTGCTCTGGCGCAGGCGGTCCATCACGGGCCCCTTCACCTCGGCCAGGTTCAGGCTGATGCCGCGCTTGGCCAGTGCGCTGTTGAGCTCGATCAAACCCAGCAAGGCCGTGCTGTCGATCTGGTTGACGGCCGACAGCACCAGCACCAGGTGGCGCGCCGTCGGATGTCCCCGCAACTCGTCTTCCACGCGCTCCGTGACGGCTTCCACATTGCCGAAGAACAGGCCCGCATCTATGCGCAGCAGCAAGACGTCGGGCAGGGTTTGCGCCTCGTAGCGCTCCACGTTGCGGAAGTGCTCGCTGTTCGGAATACGCCCCAGCACGGCGATATGGGGACGGCTGGCGCGCCAGATCAGGGTGCCCATCGACAGCAGCACGCCGATCACCACGCCCGCTTCCACGCCCAGCACCAGCACGCCGGCCGTCGTCGCCAGCAGGGCCAGCGCATCGCTGCGGTCGTAGCGCCACGACAGTTTCAGGGTATCCCAGTCCAGCAGGCTGCTGACGGCAAAGATGATGGTGGCGGCCAGCACGGGCAGCGGCAGCAGGGCCAGCCAGCCCGTGGGCGCCACCAGCGCCAGCGCCAGCAGGCCCGCCGTGATGATGCTGGCCAGGGGCGTGTTGGCGCCCGCCTGGAAATTGACGGCCGAGCGGGAAATGGAACCGGTGACGGGAAAGCCGCCCGACAGCGCGCTGGCCACGTTGGCAGCGCCCAGGCCCAGCAGTTCGCGGTTCGTATGCAGCTTTTCACCGCGCTTTTGCGCCAGGGTCTGGGCGGCGGACATGCTCATCAGAAAGATGATGAAGGCGATCAGCAGGGCCGGCGACAGCAGGGTGCGCCAATGGGCGCCCGAGGTGGCCAGGTTCAGCCCCGGCAAGCCGCTGGGCACGTGACCCGTCGTCTGCACGCCCATCGCTGCCAGGCCGCCATAGGCGACGAGCGCGATGCCGGCCAGCACCAGCGCCATCGGCGCCAGGCGCGCGCCCACATCGGCGGCCACCTTGTTCAGCCCGCAGCGCTGCAGCAGGCGCGATGCGTAGCGCTTGGCCAGCCACAGGAACAGCAGGCCGGACAGCCCCAGCACGAGGCTGGGCGCGTGCCAGTGGGGAAGCATTGCGCCCAGCAGGGGCGTAATCTGGCCCCAGATGATCAGGATGGCGGCGCCATTGCTGAAACCGCTGATCACGGGGCGCGACAAAAAGCTGGCCATGAAACCGAGGCGCAGCACGCCGCACAGCAGCAGGACGAGGCCGCTGATGAAGGCCAGCTGGGCGGCCAGCACGATATACAGGGAGGAGCCGGGGTCGGCCAGCGGCGCCAGGGCCGCGGCCGTCATCAGGGAAACGATGGCCATCGGGCCCACCGATTGCGTCATGCTGCTGCCGAACAAGGCATACAGCACGGGCGGCAAGATGCTGGCGTAGATGCCGACCACGGGCGGCAAGCCGGCTACCAGCGCGTAAGCCATGCCTTGCGGCACCATCATCATGGCGACAACGATACCGGCGGTGATGTCCCCGGCCAACAGAGGACGCCGGTATTGCCTGAGCCAAAGCAGCATGATGCGATCCCAAAATCTGAAAACCGAAGCCTATCATGCGACGAGGCCGGCTGACAGGGGGAAAGCCATCAGTCTGGCAGCAATTGCGCCTTCACGGCATCGAGGATTTCCATCGACAGCGCTTCGTCATCGACGGAGCGGGCCAGCACCATGGCGCCCACCATGGCGGCAAACGTGGCGATCGCCTGCTGGCGCCGCCGCTGAGGCGTGCCATCGGGCGCGCCGTCGGGCAACAAGCCTTCCAGCAGCGCGAACTGCTGCCGCGTGGCTTGCGTAAACACGGGGCGCGCGCCGGGCGACATGCGCGCCACGTCGACGCCCATGGCCGCCGCCGGACAGCCGCCGCCGGGCTGCTCGCGGTGCCGGGTGGTCAGGTAGCTGTCTATAATCGCCGGCAGCGCCCGCTGCGGGTCGCTGGCAACCTTCGCCCGCCAGCCTTCCAGCGATTTCTCCAGGGCGTGCTGGCACGCCTCGATCATCAAATCTTCCTTGGACGCGAAATGGCCGTAGAAGCCGCCATGCGTGAGGCCCGCGTTCTTCATCAGGTCGGCCACGCCGATGCCGTCATAGCCCTTTTCGCGGAACAATCTTGCCGCCACGTCGACGATGCGCTCGCGGTTCAGCGCCGCCTGCTCCCTGCTCACTTTCATGCTGCCCTCCTACATTTATGTCAATCATCATATAACTTTACGCCCGTTTGCGCCACTCTGTTAGCAAGCGCACCGTTTGATGCCGGCGCCGCGCAGATACTGGATCTTCGTTTCCAGGGAGGCCAGCATGAACGAAAACAAGGACCAGTCCGCCGGCAACTTGCAGCGCGCCATCCAGCAAGAGCAGGATGGCCGCGATGCCGCCAAGCCAGACCAGGAAAGCAAGCCCCCCGTGCAGACGGGCAGCCGCAGCCAGCCGGCGCCTCCCCTGCCCGCCCAGCACCTGGACAAGCCGGGCATCGAAGCGCAGATGGCATTGAAACCCCGCTTCCTGGCGCCCGACTACTGCGGCAGCGGCAAGCTGGCCGGCATGGTGGCCGTCATCACGGGCGGCGATTCTGGCATCGGCCGCGCCGTGGCCGTGCTGTATGCGCGCGAGGGGGCCGACGTGGCCATCATTTACCTGAACGAACATGCGGACGCCAACGAAACGAAGCGCTACGTGGAAGCGGAAGGCCAGAGCTGCCTCTTGATTCCCGGCGACGTGCGCGACCAGGGCTTTTGCCAGCAAGCCGTCAGCCAGGTGCTGGACAAGTTCACGCACATCGACGTGCTGGTGAACAACGCCGCCTTCCAGGAACACGCCGAATCCCTGCTGGACCTGAGCGAAGAGCGCTTCGACCTCACCATGAAGACCAATGTCTACGGCTACTTTCACATGGCCAAGGCCGTGCTGCCCCATTTGCAGCGGGGCGCGTCCATCATCAACACGGGGTCCGTGACGGGTTTGCAGGGCTCGAAACACCTGCTCGACTATTCCACCACCAAGGGCGCCATCCATGCGTTCACCATGGCGCTGGCAGGCAACCTGCTGGACAAGGGCATCCGCGTCAACGCCATCGCGCCCGGCCCCGTCTGGACGCCGCTCAATCCGGCCGACAAGTCGCCCGAGGAGATCCAGAAATTCGGCCAGGACACGGACATGCGCCGCCCGGCCCAGCCCGAGGAACTGTCGCCCGCTTACGTCTTCCTGGCCTCGCCCGCCTGTTCCAGCTACATCAGCGGCATCGTCCTGCCCGTCACCGGCAGCGTGGGAGACTAGCCGATGGCGCGCGCACTGTGGAAAGGCGCCATCAGCTTCGGTCTCGTGCACATCCCCGTCGAGCTGATTTCTGCCAGCCTCGACCATGAACTGGACTTGTCCATGCTGGACCGGCGCGACTTCGCGCCCATCGGCTACAAGCGCTACAACAAGCAGACGGGCAAGGAAGTCGAGTGGGACGACATCATCAAGGGCTATGAATACAAGACGGACGAATACGTGGTGCTGTCCGACGAGGATTTAAGGCAGGCGAACGTGAAGGCCACGCAAACCATAGCCATATTGACCTTTGTCGATGCGGCGGAGGTGCCGCTGACCTTTTACGAGCACCCGTATTACCTGCTGCCCGCCAAGGGCGGCGAAAAAGTCTATGCCTTGCTGCGCGAAACCTTGCGCAAGGCCAACAAAGTGGGTATCGCCAGCGTAGTCATGCGCACCAAGCAGCATTTGTGCGCGCTCGTCTGCGTGGACGACGCCATCGTGCTCAACACCCTGCGCTACGCCGATGAGCTCCGCGCCACGGACGACCTGGACTTGCCCGCCAGCAACCTGAAGGCGGCCGGCATTTCCGACAAGGAACTCAAGATGGCCCTGTCGCTCGTGGAAGGCATGAGCGAAGCGTGGGAACCGGAGCAATACCACGACAGCTACCGCGAAGACGTGCTGGCGCTGGTCAAGAAGAAAATCAAGGCGAAACAGACCAAGACCATCACCCCGCCCGCGCCCGCGCCGGAAGAAGAGCACGGCAGCAATGTGATCGACCTGGTCGCCCTGCTGCAGCAAAGCCTGGGCAAGAAGGCGCCCGCCGCGCCGGCACGCAAGCGGACGGCCTCGTCCCCCGCCCGCAAAGCGGCGCCCGCCAGGCGCAAGGCGGCCTGAAACGCAATACTCGGCCCGGGAGCAGCGTCAATAATACAAATGCATTGACTTTGATCAAGCTTCTCGCTACGTTATGCACAGGCCTGCCAGCCGGCAAGCCCTGTCTCGCGTGCGGAAAAAATGGATGCCGAGTTAGATCAGCTTATCCTCAGCGGCGCCCCTGGCGGCGTCGTCATCACGAACGAAGAGCATGCCGTCGTGCGCTGGACGGTGGGTGCCCAGCGCATCTTCGGCTATGCCAGCGACGAGGCGCTGGGCCGCACGCTGTGGGAGCTGATCTCTCTGCCAGGACAAGCGGAAGCGGCCCTGCTGATCGACGAACAGCTGACCCTGCACGGCAGCTACGACCGCGAATCGCTGCGGCGGCGCAAGGATGGCGAACTTATCCACGTCGATGTGGCGTGCCAGGCCGCACAGGCCGGGGCGGATGCCCCCCGCTACCTGATTTCCACCATGAAGGACACGACCTTGCTGAAGGCGGCGCGCGACGCCCAGTTCGTCGAGGTACGCTATCGCGTGCTGTTCGAATCGACGCCGGACAGCGTCATCATGGTCAATGCCACGGGCGCCATCGTGCTGGTCAACCAGCAGGCGCAGCGCCTGTTCGGCTACGCGGAAGGCGAATTGAACGGCAGGCAAATCGATAGTCTGCTGCCGCAACGCCTGCGCCATTCGCACGTGGCGCACCGCGCCCGCTATTTCGACCAGCCCCGCACGCGCACCATGGGCGCCGACCTGGAATTGCTGGGCTTGCGCAAGGACAACGTCGAGTTCCCCGTCGAAATCAGCCTCTCGCCCATCCAGACGGAGATCGGCACCTTCGTCATCAGCGCCATCCGCGACGTCAGCGACCGCCGCCGGGCCGAGCAGAAGTTCCGCGGCCTGCTCGAATCGGCGCCGGACGCCATCGTCATCGTCAACGGCGACGGCGAAATCGTGCTCGTCAACTCGCAGACGGAACGCCTGTTCGGCTATTCGCGCGCGGAGTTACTCGGACGCAATGTGGAAGTGCTGATCCCGGCCCGCTACGCGCACGACCATCCGCGCCACCGCCATGCGTTTTCCACGGCGCCGCGCGCCCGCTCCATGGGCGCAGGGCTGGAACTGTATGGCTTGCGCCGCGACGGCACCGAATTCCCCGTCGAAATCAGCCTGTCGCCGCTGGAAACGGACGAAGGCGTGCTCGTGTCGTCGGCCATCCGCGACATCTCCGAGCGCAAGCGCATCGAACGCACGCTCAACGAACAGAAAGTCGAACTGGAGCGGGCCAGCCAGGCGAAGGACCGCTTTCTCACCAGCATGTCGCACGAGCTGCGCACGCCGCTGAACGCCATCCTCGGCTTTGCCCAGCTGCTGGCCAACGAAGCCCTGCCCGCGACCGTGCTGCAAAAACGCACCTTCGTGCAAAACATCGTCACCTCGGGCCGCCACCTGCTCACCCTGATCAATGAAATCCTCGACCTGGCGAAGATCGAATCAGGCAGCCTGAGCCTGTCGATGGAAGCGGTGACGCTGCCCGGGCTGATCGAGGAAGTGCGCGTGATGGTGGAAGAACAGGCGCAGCAGCGCCAGATCCACCTGATCTTTCCGGCCTGCGACGCGCTGACGCTCAGGGCCGACCATACGCGCCTCAAGCAAGTGCTGCTGAACCTGCTGTCGAACGCCATCAAATACAACCGCCCGGCCGGCAAGGTGGAGCTGGAAATTTCGCAGCCCGATGCGCTGTGCGTGCGCATCGCCATCCGCGATACGGGCAAGGGGCTGGACGACGCGCAGATGGCCGAATTGTTCCAGCCGTTTAACCGCCTGGGGCAGGAGGCCGGCAGCGAAGAAGGCACGGGCATCGGCCTGGTCGTCACCAAGCGCCTGGTCGAACTGATGGGCGGCCGCATGGGCGTGCACAGCTGCCTCGGCGTGGGCAGCGTGTTCTGGATCGAACTCGACACCATGGCCGCGCCGCCCGACAGCACGCCGCTGGACACGGAGGGGCTATCCGAGCCTGCCGGCGAAACCGGGGACGAGGTCAACGGCCAGGCCCTGCTGCTGTACGTGGAAGACAATCCGGCCAGCCTGCGCCTGGTGGAAGACATCGTCAGCTTCCTGCCCCATCTGCGCATGATCTCGGCCACGGACGCGCGCCAGGGCATCGCGCTGGCGCTGGAACGCCATCCCGATGTCATCCTGATGGATATCAACCTGCCCGGCATGAATGGCAACCAGGCGCAGCGCATCCTGCGCAACGATCCGCGCACGGCGCACATTCCCGTCATCGCGCTGACGGCCAACGCCATGAAGGACGACATCCGGCATGGCCTGGCCGCGGGTTTTTTCCGCTACCTGACCAAACCCGTCGAGATCGCCCTGCTCAACGCCGCCATCGAAGAAGCCCTGCAACTGGCGCGCGCCACCCTGCCATTCAAGCCGGAGGAGTAAAGGCCAGCTTTTTCATGGCCGCATCGAGCCCTTTCGCGCTGCGCGCATAGCCATCCCACGGCCCGTTGCCCACGTCGAGGCGGCTGTGGACATTACCCACGTTCCATTGATCGCCCGCCTTCAGCTGGTCGAGTTCCTCCCAGGCCAGCGGCACGGAAATGCCCAGCCCCGAACGCGTGCGGGCCGACCACGCGCACACGGTGGTGGCGCCCCGGCCGTTGCGCAATAATCGATGAAGATCTTGCCGACCCGGTTGGACGGTCCGCTTTTCAGGACAAAGCGCTGGGGAATCAGCTGCGCCATGTGCGCCACGATGGCTTGCGAAAACGCCTTGACGGTATCCCAGTCGTGTTTCGGGCGGATCGGCACGACCACGTGCAAGCCCTTGCCGCCGCTGGTCTTCAGCCAGGCGGGCAAGCCCAGTTCCGTCAGGAAGGCGCGCAGCAGCACGGCCGCTTCGCGGATGGCGGGCCAGGCCACGCCCTTGCCCGGGTCGAGGTCGAACACCAGGCGGTTCGGCGTGTCGTAGGCGCCGGCCAGCGCGTTTTGCGTGTGAAATTCCACCACATTCCACTGCGCCGCCGACAGCAAGCCCTGTACGCTGGCCACTTCCAGCATGGAGGCATGCTCGGGATCGAGGCCGGGGTCGAGCTGCCGGACGCCGGGCATGGCGGACGTGTCCGCATGCTTCTGGAAAAACAATTCTCCGCCCACGCCGGCCGGCGCGCGCACCAGCGACACGGGCCGGCCCCGCAAATGCACGAGCATCAGCTTGCCCACCAGCGCGTAGTAGCGCACCAGGTCGATCTTCCTGGCGCCGCTGTCCTTGTCGATCACCCTGTCCGCATGGCTGACCTTGAAACTGGCCGGCAGGACGCCGTCCAGCGTGGATGTGTTCTGCATCGTCTTCTCCCCGTCGATCCGCTGTGGCCGCTCGCGCACGATGGCGGCCGGCTGTTTGTCCGCGCGCAAGCCGTGAAAGACGGCGTGGCGCACGGCGCCGCCGCTGGTCCATTGCGCAAAACCGACCTCGGCCACCAGCTCCGGCTTGACCCAGATGGGCTGGCGCACGCCGCCCGCCTTGCCCGCGAACGGACTCGTCTCGATGGCCAGGGCGTCGAGGCGGTGCCGCAGGTCGCGCAAGGCCGCATCGTCAAAGCCGCTGCCCACATTGCCCGCATAACGCAGCTTGCCCTGTGCATCGTGCACGCCCAGCAACAGCGAACCGATGCCTTCACGCGCGCCCTGCGGCGCCGTGTAGCCGCCGATGACGAATTCCTGGCGCAGCCCGCATTTGAGCTTGATCCAGTCGCCGGATCGCCGCGTGACATAGGACGAGCCGCGCCGCTTGCCGATCACGCCTTCCAGCCCCAGGCGGCAGGCGTGGGCCAGCAATTGCCGGGGCTTGGCGTCGAGCGCGCCGCTGAAGCGCACCAGCGGCGAGGCGGGCAAACTCCGCAGCAGCTGTTCCAGCAAGGCCCGGCGCGCCTCGACGGGCTGGCCGCGCAGATCGTGGCCGTCGAAATACGGCACGTCGAACAGGTAATACACGATGTCGCTCGTCGTTTCCGCATCGAAGGCGCGCTGCAAGGCGCCGAAATCCGGGTGGCCGCCGGCGTCGTTGACGACGATTTCGCCGTCATACCAGCCTGGCGGCAAGCCCAGCTGCTCCAGCGCCTGGCGCAGCTTCGGCAGTTTCGCCGTCCAGTCGTTGCCATTGCGCGTGATCAGGCTGACCCGTTCGCCATCGCAACGCGCGAGGATGCGGTAGCCGTCAAATTTCACCTCGAAAATCCAGTCTTGCGCGTCCGGCGGCGGCGCATCGACGAGGGTGGCCAGCTGCGGCGACAGGGTGGCGGGCAGCCTGACGGCGGGCGCTGCCGCCTGCTCCGCGCTCTTCCCGCGCCTGGGCATGGCCTGGTGCTTGACGCTGTCGGGGAATTCGTCGACGACAGAAAATTCCAGCGCCGGCCGGGCATATTCGTCTTTTTCCTTGATCAGCAGCCAGGCGGGCTGCTTTTCGCTGCGCTTGTCTCCCTTGCCCTTCATGCGCACCAGCACCCAGTTGCCGTGCATCTTGTGGCCGTAGAGGGTGAATTTCAGCTCGCCGGCCGCCAGCGCGGCGCGCGCATCGGGCGTGGCGGACTGGGCCTGCCAGGTGCCCTTGTCCCAGATGATGACCTTGCCCGCGCCATACTGTTTTTCGGGGATCGTGCCTTCAAAACCGGCGTAGGCAAGGGGATGGTCTTCCACCTGCACGGCCATGCGCTTGTCGCGCGGGTCGTAGCTGGGCCCTTTCGGCACGGCCCAGCTTTTCAGCGTGCCATCGAGCTCCAGGCGAAAGTCATAGTGCAGACGGCTGGCCCAGTGCTTCTGGATGACGAAGCTGAGCCCGTCGCCCGCCGCCTCGCCACCCTCCGCAGGCTCGGGCGTGGCGGCGAAATTGCGCTTGGCTTGATAGGTTTTCAAGGCGGCTTTCATGGCGGACCCATGCGGTGACGATGGCATCGAGTCTAGGCCGCCGCGGGCCGTGGCGCGGTACGCCAGCTAACAGAGTGCCTGCCCCGGCAAATGTAAGTGTTTGTAATTGACAGAAAACCTGTCAACGCAATTGCCGGACGGCGCGTTTTTGCCTCAGTGACAGGGGATTGATCTCCTGAACTACAACCCCACTTCTCGAGGAACTGCATCATGAAAAAACGCACTGTCAACATTGTCGCTACTCTGATCGCCGGCTTGTTCGCTACCGCAGCCTTTGCTCAAACGCCAGCCGTGCCGGCCAAGGCCGAAGCCAAGCACACCAAGGAAGTGGCAAAAGCGGAAGCCAAGGAAACCAAGGCCGTCGTGAAAGCCGATGCCAAGGAAGCCGCCGTCGCCGCCGATGCGAAAGCCGATGTCGCCAGCGCCAAGGCCGATGCCGCCGCCACCAAGGCCAAAGCCCATCACAAAGCGAAAAAAGCCAAGGCCAAGGCTGCCGAAGACAAAGCTGAAGCGACCGCGGCAGCAGCCAAATAATCCCCTCCGCGCGATTTTTTGCGCCACGAAAAAAAGACAGCTTCGGCTGTCTTTTTTCGTTTTCATGTACGCATCACGCAACAACAGCCGATAAAACACCTGATTGTAAGAAAGTGTAAACAAGGTCAACGGCAAGCTTCCGGGGCGCGTTTTATGCTCAGTGACACGGGAATCATCCCGGCACCAACAGACGTACCAGACAAACCACCACTGAGGACTGCACCATGAAAAAAGCAATTTTTACCCTGATCGCCGGCCTGTTCGCTACCGCTGCCTTCGCCCAAACGCCTGCAGCGCCAGCAGCCCCGGCAGTGCCCGCCAAAGTGGAAGCGGCCCACACCAAGGCCGTCGTGAAAGCCGATGCAAAGGAAGCGCAAGCCGTCGTGAAAGCGGACGCGAAAGAAGCGAAAGCCGTCGTCGCCGCGAAAACGGAAGTCGCCAGCGCCAAGGCGGAAGCGGCCACCACCAAGGCCAAGGCCCACCACAAAGCCAAGAAAACCAAAGCCAAGGCTGATGCCAAGCTGGCTTCGGCCACCGCTGAAGCAGCGCCGGCAGCAGCCAAGTAATCACCCAGACAATCGCTTACCACTCTCCAGGACAATACAATGAAAAAAGTTATCGCCACCCTCGTCGCCAGCCTGTTCGCTACCGCAGCCTTCGCCCAAACCCCTGCCGCCCCGGCAGCACCGGTTCCCGCCAAGGCGGAAGCGGCCCACACGAAAGCCGTAGCAAAAGCGGAAGCCAAGGAAACCAAGGCCGTCGTGAAAGCCGATGCGAAAGAAGCGGCCGTCGTCGCCGATGCGAAAGCCGACGTGGCCAGCGCCAAGGCCGACGCCAAGGTCAGCAAGGCCAAGGCCCATCACAAGGCCAGCAAAGCCAAAGTGAAAGCGGACGCAGCGAAAGCGGCAGAAGCCGTTCCGGCGGCGCCAGCGCCAGCGAAGTAATCGCGGCAGTGACCACGGGAGCGCTTCCGCCGGGTCTGCGCTTCCGTGGTGGCTTCGCCCCATTACCAAGGACAGCTTCGGCTGTCTTTTTTTTCGCGCCCGGCAATGGTTGCGCGTGACCGGCAATTACGGCCGCCAGCAGGAAGCACCCGCGTAAAACCATGTAAAGATGTAAAAAAACAACGCTTTTCAGTCACAAAAAGGCCCCATTCCGGCGACTCCTCAAATAGAATTGAGAATTATTCTCATTCTCATCCTTGATTCAGGAGCCGTTTCAATGCCAGGTCGCACCGTCCTTTCCGCCGCACCGTCCACCCCATCCTCCCCCTCCGCGCTGTCGTTGCGCCCGCTGGCCCTGGCCATTTCACTGGCGCTCGGCGCCGGCATGGCGCATGGCGCCGACGGCGCCCCCGCCGATGACGCTGGCGAAGATACGCCCGTGATGCAAACCATTACCGTCACGGGCAGCAGCGACGCGAACGCCTACACGGCGCGCAAAAGCGCCTCGGCCAGCAAGTTCGACCTGTCGCTGCGCGAGACGCCGCAGGCCGTTTCCGTGGTCACCCGCGCGCAAATGGACGATTTCAGGCTCGATAGCGCCAGCAAGGTGCTGGCGCAAACGACGGGCGTGACGGTGGAAGCGGTGGAAACGGACCGCAGCTATTACACGGCGCGCGGCTACGACATCACCAACTTCCAGTTCGACGGCGTGGGCATTCCTTTCGTCTTCGGCAATGTGATGGGTGACCTCGATACGGCGCTGTTCGAGCGCGTCGACATCGTGCGCGGCGCGAATGGCCTGATTTCCTCGACCGGCAATCCGTCGGCCACCGTCAACTTCGTGCGCAAGCGCCCGACCCAGGGCCTGGCCGCTGCCGCCGGCGTCACGCTGGGCTCCTGGAACACGCGCCGGCTCGATGCCGACGTGTCCACGCCGCTGGGCGCCGATGGCAAGGTGGCGGTGCGCTTCGTCGCCGCCCACGAGGAAGGCGATTCCCACCTGGACCGCTACTCGCCGCGCAAGGATGTCGCCTACGCCATCGTCGAAGCGAAGCTGACGCCGGACACCCGCCTGGCCGTGGGCCACAGTTACCAGAACAACCTGGCCAGGGGCGGCATGTGGGGCGCCCTGCCCGTCGCCTACACGGACGGCACGCCGACCGACTACCCGGTTTCCGCCTCGACGTCGGCCGACTGGTCGCGCTGGAGCATCCTCAACAACAGCACCTTCGCCGAACTGGCGCACCAGTTCAATGCCGACTGGCGCGTGACGGCCACCGCCACCGACAACCGCTCCACCTCGGATTCAAAGCTGTTCTACGTCTACGGCACGCCGGACAAGGCCACGGGCAACGGCTTGTTCAGCTACCCTTCGCGCTATGCCTCGGCCAACAAGCAGCGCCTGCTCGATGTCGCCGCCACGGGCGAATTCACGCTGGCCGGGCGCCGGCATGACCTCAGCATGGGCCTGGCCTGGTCGAAGTCCACGCTGGACGACGTGTCGTATTATGGCCGCGGCATCGGCACGGCCCTGCCGAACGGCACGGCCTTCGACGGTTCCTACCCGGAACCGCTCTTCGATGCATCGACCAATGGCAGCGCCTACAAGGACGAACGCAAGAATGCCTACCTGGCCGCCCGTTTCAACCTGGCCGACAATGCCAAGCTGCTGGCGGGCGTGAACACCGTCAAGGCCGACAGCACGGGCAGCGCGTACGGCGTCAGCCAGGCCAAGTCGCAGAGCGACACCACGCCCTACGTGGGCCTGGTGTACGACATCGGCCGCCATGTGTCCGCCTACGGCAGCTATACGGAGATCTTCAACCCGCAAAGCAGCATCGGCCGCACGGGCCAGACCCTGGCGGCGGCCACCGGCAAGAGCCTGGAAGCGGGCTTGAAAAGCGACTGGTTCGACGGCCGCCTGAACCTGTCCGGCGCCCTGTTCAAGACGCGCCAGAAGAATGTGGCCGAAGCGGCCGGCACCACGCCCGACCTCAAGACGTTCTACAAGGGCGTCGATTCGAAATCGCAGGGTTTCGAGCTCGATGCCTCGGGCGAACTGGCGAAAGGCTGGCAGGCGAACGCCGGCTATGCGCAGCTGCGCATCCAGGGCGACGACGGCCAGGATGCGCGCACCTTCATCCCGCGCAAGCGCTTCCACCTGGCCACCACCTATCACGTGCCGGCGGTGCCGGCGCTGAAGGTGGGCGCCAGCCTGACCTGGCAGGACGCCATCTACAACAAGGTCGACGACGGCACCACCCTGCACCAGGGCGCCTACGCGCAACTGGGCCTGATGGCCAGCTATGCCATCAGCCGCAACGTCAGCCTGTCGCTGAACCTGAACAATGTGACGGACAAGAAGCACCTGACCAGCCTGTACTGGACCCAGTCGCTGTACGCGGCCGGCCGCAATGGCAGCGCCACCCTGAACTGGAAATACTAGGGAGCCGCCATGCGACTGCGTCCTCCCATGGTTGTTCTGCACCGCTGGTTCGGCCTGGCGGCTGCGCTCTTCCTGTTCATTTCCGGCCTGACGGGCGCCGTGATCTCGTGGGACCACGAGCTCGACGCCTGGCTCAATCCGCAGCTGTTCCGCGCCGCCAGTGCCGCCGATGCCGGCCCCGCCAAATCGGGACTGGAGCTGGCGCGCCAGCTCGAGGCGCAGGACCGGCGCCTGCGCGTGAACTACACGCTCACGGCGATCGAGCCTGGTCACACGGCGCTGATCTCGGTGGAAGGCCGGCCCGACCCGGCCACCGGCAAGCCGTTTGAACCGGGCTTCAACCAGGTGGCCGTCGATCCGGCCACAGGCGCCATCCAGGGCACGCGCCAGTGGGGCGCGGTCTCGCTGACGCGCGAAAACCTGCTGCCTTTCCTGTATAAGCTGCACTACACCATGCACATTCCCGATGGCTGGGGCATCGAGCTGGGCGTGTGGTTCATGGGCATCATCGGCATCGTGTGGGTCCTTGACTGCGGCATCGCCCTGTACCTGTCGTTCCCGAACTGGCGCAGCTGGCGCAAGTCGCTGGCCTTCCGCTGGCGCGAAGGGGGCCACCGGCTGAACTTCGACCTGCACCGCTCGGGCGGGGTGTGGGTCTGGTTGCTGCTGCTGGTGCTGGCCGTCACCTCCGTGTCGATGAATCTGCAAACCCAGGTGATGCGTCCCCTGGTGGCGAAGTTGTCCACGCTCAGCCCGAACGCCTTCGACAGCCGCACGCCGCAGCCGCCGGAACACCCCATCGAGCCGCTGCTGACGCGCGAACAGGTTGTCGCGCTGGCGAAGACGGAAGCGGCAAGGCGGGGCTGGACGCTGCCGGCCGGCGGCGTGTTCTATTCTTCCGCCTACGGCCTGTATGGCGTCGGCTTCTTCGCGGCGGACAACGACCATGGCGACGGCGGCCTGGGCAATGCGTGGCTGTACTTCGACGGGCGCGACGGCAAGCCGGCCGGCGGCGTGGTGCCCGGCACGGGCAGCGCGGGCGACATCTTCCTGCAGGCGCAATTCCCCCTGCATTCGGGCCGCATCCTGGGCCTGCCCGGGCGCATCCTGATTTCCGCCATGGGCCTGGTGGTGGCCATGCTGAGCGCGACAGGCCTGATCATATGGCTGCGCAAGCGCCGCGCCCGCGCGGCGCAAGCGGGCAGCTGAAGACATCCTGCAAGCCATCCTGAAGGCGGACGCCACGCAGATGTAAGCGTTTGTAATGACCGTCAACGCCAGCGTCCGGGGGCGCGTTTTATGCTCAGTGATACGGGAATCACCCCGGCACCAACAGACATACCAGACAAACCACCACTGAGGACTGCACCATGAAAAAAAGCATTTTCAACCTGAGCGCTACCCTGATCGCCGGCCTGTTCGCCACCGCTGCCTTTGCCCAGACGCCTGCAGCGCCAGCAGCCTCGGTTCCCGCCAAAGTGGAAGCAGCCCACACCAAGGCCGTCGTGAAAGCCGACGCCAAGGAAGCGCAAGCCGTCGTGAAAGCGGACGCAAAAGAAGCGAAAGCCGTCGTCGCCGCGAAAACGGAAGTGGCCAGCGCCAAAACGGAAGCGGCCGCCACCAAGGCCAAGGCCCACCACAAGGCCAAGAAAACCAAGGCCAAGGCTGACGAAAAGCTGGCATCGGCCACCGCCGAAGCGGCACCCGCCAAGTAATTCCTTCTCACTGCATTCACCCGAAAAAACACCAAGGATCTCATCATGAAAAAAGTCATCGCCACCCTGATCGCCAGCCTGTTCGCCACCGCCGCTTTCGCCCAGGCGCCAGCCGCTCCCGCCGCCACGCCAGCAACGCCTGCCGTTGCAGCTGTACCGGCAGCGAAAGCGGAGGCACCGGCCGCCGCCAAGCCAGCGGAACACAAGAAAGCCAAGCATCACAAGGCGAAGAAAGCGGCACCGGCAACGCCAGCAACTCCGGCCGCACCAGCAGCTTCCGCACCGGCAGCTGCGCCAGCCAAGTAATCGCGGCCGCGCAAACCAAAAAGACAGGGTTTTCCCTGTCTTTTTTTTCATCCGCTTTTTTGTGTATTTATTTCGGCATCAGCACCGTGTCGATGACATTGATCACGCCATTCGACTGGTACACATCATAGGTGCTGATGTTGGCACTGTTGCCGCCTTCATCCATCACGACGATGTTGTGCATGCCGTTCATGGCGAACATCAGCTTGCCGCCGCTGGCCGTGGGCAAGGTGGCTTTACCGTTATGCATCTTGATTTCCTTCGCCAGCGCCTTGAAGTCGTATTTGCCGGGCACCACGTGGTAGGTGAGGATTTTCGTCAGGCTCGCCTTGTTTTCCGGTTTGACCAGGGTCTCGACGGTGCCGGCCGGCAGCTTGCCGAAGGCCGCATTCGTCGGCGCGAACACGGTGAACGGCCCCTTGCCTTTCAGGGTGTCGACCAGGCCAGCCGCCTTGACGGCGGCGACCAGGGTCGTATGGTCGGCCGAATTGACGGCGTTGTCGACGATGTCCTTGCTCGGGTACATGCTCTGGCCGCCCACCATGGTCGCCATGTCGGCGGCAAAGGGGGCGCTGGCGGCCAGCATGGAGGTGATGAACAGAGCTGCGGGAACGATGGTGCGCATGATGGTATCTCCTGGATGACTGCGTTTGCGTGATTGCAGGAGTATTTACGCGGCCTGTCCGCAAACGGATTCAACTGGTTTTCAAAAAAAACGGCGCCGTGCAGATGCCCGACGCCGTTTCGCGATGTTTTCCTTGCCGCGGGCCGGGGATGCCAGCCCGCGATGCCGGGAATCAGTTGGCCGCGACTTGCGGCTCCGTCTCGCCCCAGCCGCCGCCCAGGGCGCGGATCAGCGCCACCGTGGTGACGGCCCGGTTGCCGCGCAGCTGCACGGCGTTGCGCTCGATGGCCGCCAGGTTGCGCTGCGCGTCCAGCAGATCGAGGTAGCTGGAACGGCCCGCATCGTACAGCTTTTGCGCCAGGTCGGCCGAGCGGCGCGCCGAGACGACGGCTTCGTCGATCTGCTGCGTCTGGCCTGACAGGATGCGCAGGCCGGCCAGGTTGTCTTCCACTTCGGCGAAGGCCACCAGCACGCTCTGGCGATACGTCGCCACCGACTCTTCCAGCTGCGCTTCGCTGCGGCTCACGGCCGCCTTGTTGCGGCCACCGTCGATGATGGGCATCGACATCAGGGCGCCCAGCAGCCAGGAGCGGCTGCTCCACTTGAAGATATCCGAGAAGGTATCGGACGCGCCGCCGCCGGAAGCGTTCAGGGTCAACGCCGGGAACATGGCCGACTTGGCCACGCCGATGCGCGCATTCGACGCTTCCATGGTGCGCTGTGCCGAGGCGATGTCGGGACGGCGTTCCAGCAGCGACGATGGCATGCCGGCCGGGATCACGGGCAGGAAGCCGCTGTCCTGCAGCGGGTTGACGCCCGCCGTGAAGCTGGCGGCAGGTTTGCCCAGCAGGACGGCCAGCGCATGCTCGCTGGTGGCGCGCTGGCGCTGCAGGCCGATGGCTTCGGCGCGCACGGTCGACAGCTCCGTGCGGGCACGGGACAAATCGAATTCGCCGATGTCGCCCAGGTCGTAGCGGCGCTGGTTCACATGCACGCTTTCCTCGCGCAGGCGCACCGTCTGTTCCAGTGTCGCCAGCTCGGCGTCCGTGGCGCGCAACTGGAAGTAGGTTTGCGCCACGTCGGCCTGCAGCGACAGCAGCACCGAGCGGTAAGTCGCTTCCACGGCCAGCGCATCGCTGCGCGAGGCGCTGACGTTCGATGCCACCCTGCCGAACAGATCGACTTCGTAGCTGGCCGTCAGGCTGGCCTGGTAGACGTTGGTCGCCGCCACCGGCGCGCCGTTCGGCAAGCCGAGCGACACGGCGGAAGCGCGGTTGCGCTGGCCGCCCACGTTGACGCCCACTTGCGGAATGCGGTCCGCTTCGGCGATGCCGGCAATCGCCCTCGCCTGCTTGACGCGGGCGGCGGCCACGGCCAGGTTGGCGTTCGCCTGCGTGGCTTCGTTGATCAAGCTGGTGAGAGCCGGATCATTGAAGGCCAGCCACCACTCGCCGCGCGCCTGGCGCTCGGCTGGCACGCCCTGCTTCCAGCGCGTGCCGTCGGCTGCCGTCTGCACGGCGGGCGCTTGCGCTTCCTTGAACGCCGCCGGCGTCTCGATCTGCGGCTGCTTGAACTCGGGCGCCGCGCAGGCGGCCAGCAGCACGGCGGCGGCCATGGCGCTCAAGACGGGCGCCGCACGCCGGATGATTGCATTGGTTTTCAATATATATCTCCTTCCAGGTTCAATGCTGGCGCGGCGGCAGGCTTGGCGGCAGCATCGGCTGGTTTTTTCTCAAAACGCTGCGCCAGGGTGCGCAGCAGTACGTAGAACACGGGCGTCAGGAACAGGCCGAAGAAGGTCACGCCCAGCATGCCGGCGAAGACCGCCACACCCATCGCATGGCGCATTTCCGAACCGGCGCCGTGCGAGAACACCAGGGGCACCACGCCCATGATGAAGGCGATCGACGTCATCAGGATCGGACGCAGACGCAGACGGCACGCTTCCAGCGCCGCTTGCACAACGGTGCGGCCATGCTCTTCCAGTTCGCGCGCAAATTCCACGATCAGGATCGCATTTTTTGATGCCAGCCCCACCAGCACGAACAGCGCGATCTGGGTAAATACGTTGTTGTCACCGCCGGTCAGTTTCACGCCAAGCAAGGCGCAGAGGATCGACATCGGCACGATCAGGATCACGGCCAGCGGCAATGTCCAGCTTTCGTACTGGGCAGCGAGCACCAGGAACACCAGCAGCACGCACAGCGGGAAGACATAGATCATCGTATTGCCGGACAAGATGTCCTGATAGGTCAGCTCCGTCCATTCATACGAAATCCCCTGCGGCAGCACTTCCTTGGCGATGCGTTCCAGCGCCGCTTGCGCCTGGCCGCTCGATACGCCAGGGGCGGCGCCGCCGTTGAAGTCGGCTGCTGCATACGCGTTGTAGCGCTGCACGCGGTCCGGACCATAACTATCCTTGACGCGCATCAACGACGACAGCGGGATCATTTCACCTTTGTCATTACGCACTTTCAGCTGCGCGATATCCTGGGCATGTGAACGGAAAGCCGCATCGGCCTGCACGCGCACCTGGTAGGTGCGGCCAAACTGATTGAAGTCATTCACGTACAGCGAACCGAGGTTGATCTGCAAGGTCTGGTAGATCGTTTGCAGCTGCACGCCCATCTGCTTGGCTTTTACACGGTCGACGTCGGCGAACAGCTGCGGCACGTTGATCTGGTAGCCAGAGAACACGCCCGCCAGTTCCGGCGTCTGGTAGGCTTTCGCGGCCAGGGCCTGGGTGGCGTTGTACAGCGCGTCGTAACCGAGGTTGCCGCGGTCTTCGATCATCATCTTGAAGCCGCCGATGGTGCCGAGGCCGTTGACGGGCGGCGGCGGGAAGACCATGATGAAGGCATCCTGGATGCCGCCCAGGCGCTTGTTGATCTCGGCCGCGATGGCGCCACCCGACAATTCCTTGCTGCTGCGTTCGTCGAATGGCTTCAGGGTGGCGAAGACGATGCCGGCGTTCGGCGCATTGGTGAAGTCGTTGATCGACAGGCCTGGGAAGGCGATGGTCGATTCGACGCCGGGCACCGACTTGATGACGTCGGACATGCGGCGCACGACATCTTCCGTGCGGTCCAGCGAAGCGGCGTCGGGCAATTGCGCAAAGCCCACCAGGTATTGCTTGTCCTGCGCCGGCACGAAGCCGGCCGGCACGGACTTGAAGGTGAAGATGGCGGCAACGACCAGCAGCGCATACACGCCCAGCGAGGCGCTCTTGCGGCCCAGCACGCCCTTCACGCCCGCTTCATAGCGGTGCGAGGCGCGGCCGAAGAAGCGGTTGAACCAGGCGAAGAAGCGGCCGAAGACCATGTCCATGCCGCGCGTCAGCGCGTCTTTCGGCGCATCGTGCGGTTTCAGCAAAGCGGCCGACAGGGCCGGCGCCAGGGTCAGCGAGCTGAAAGCGGAGATCACGGTCGAAATGGCGATCGTCAGCGCGAACTGGCGGTAGAACTCGCCCGACAGACCGGGCACGAAGGCGATCGGCACGAACACGGCGCACAGCACCAGGGCGATGGCGACGATAGGACCGCTGACCTCTTTCATGGCCTGGATGGTGGCATCGCGCGGCGACAAGCCTTCCTCGATGTTGCGCTCGACGTTTTCCACCACGACGATGGCGTCATCGACGACGATACCGATGGCCAGCACGAGGCCGAACAGCGACAAGGTGTTGATCGAGAAGCCAAAGCCCAGCATCACGGCAAAGGTACCGACAATGGAGACGGGAACGGCCAGCAGCGGGATGATCGATGCGCGCCAGGTTTGCAGGAAGATGATCACCACCAGCACCACCAGGGCGATGGCCTCTAACAGGGTATGGATCACGGCTTCGATGGACGAACGCACGAACTGCGTCGGGTCGTACTCGATGCGGTATTCCACGCCTTGCGGGAAGTCTTTTTTCAGCTCGTCCATCTTGGCGCGCACGTCGGACGACAGTTGCAGCGCGTTGGCATTCGGTGCCTCGAAAATACCCATGCCGACGGCAGGATTATTGTTCAGCAGCGAACGCAGCGAGTAGCTGTTGGCGCCCATTTCCACGCGCGCCACGTCCTTCAGGTGCGTCACGGCGCCGTCGGCATTGGTGCGCACGATGATGGCGCCGAATTCCTCGGGCGTCTGCAGACGGCCCTGGGTATTGACGGTCAGCTGGAAGTCCGAGTTCTTCGCCGGCGAGGCGCCGATCACGCCGGCGGCCACCTGCACGTTCTGCTCGCGGATGGCGTCGACGACGTCATTGGCCGTCATGCCGCGCGCCGCCACCTTTTGCGGGTCGAGCCAGATGCGCATGGCGTAGTCGCCGGCGCCGAAGATCTGGATGTCGCCCATGCCGGGCAAACGGGCCAGTTGATCCTTGACGTTCAGCACCGCGTAGTTACGCAGGTACATATCGTCATAGCGCTTGTTGGGCGACACCAGGTGCACGACCATGGTCAGGTTGGGCGAGGACTTGACGGTCGTCACGCCGATCTGGCGCACTTCCTCGGGCAGGCGCGGCAAGGCGCGCTGCACGCGGTTCTGCACCTGCGTCTCGGCCTGCTCGACGTTGGTGCCGATCTTGAAGGTCACGGTCAGCATCATCGCGCCATCGGACGTGTTTTGCGAGGACATGTAGAGCATGTTCTCGACGCCGTTGATCTGCTCTTCGAGCGGCGCGGCCACGGTTTCGGCGATCACTTTCGGGTTGGCGCCCGGGTATTGCGCGCGCACCACCACGGATGGCGGCACGACGTCGGGATATTCGGAGATGGGCAGGCCGAATATCGACAGCAGCCCGGCCACGAATATGACGATCGACAGCACCGCCGCGAAAATCGGCTTGTCGATGAAAAAGCGGGAAAAATTCATGTTTATTCCTTGGAAGTCGATGCTGCTTTCGCGGCGATCTTGGCGTCTTTTACTTCAGGTTTTGCGGGAGCGACGGGCGCGGTCGGGTCGAAATCCATCGCCACCATCTGCGGCGTCACGGGCGCGCCGGGGCGCACGCGCTGCAAGCCGTTGACGACGATCTTCTCGCCCGCCTTCAAGCCTTCGCGCACCACGCGCAAGCCGTCCGAGGTCGGGCCCAGCTTGACGGCACGGTATTCGGCCTTGTTATCGGCGCCCACCACGTAGACATATTTACGGCTTTGATCCGTGCCGACGGCGCGGTCGGAGATCAGCAGCGCCGTGCTTTGCGCGTGCGGACCATTGCCGCCGTCGAGCTGGATGCGCGCGAACAGACCCGGCACCAGCTGGCGCTCGGCGTTGGCGAAGGTGGCGCGCATGCGCACGCTGCCCGTGGCCGGGTCGAGCTGGTTGTCGACGAATTCCAGCTTGCCTTCGTGCGGGAAGCCTGTTTCGTTGGCCAGGCCTACCTTGACGGTGACGGGCGTGCCCTTTTGCGCCGTGCCGGCCACGCGCAGATAGGTATCTTCATCGCCGTCGAAGCTGGCGTAGATGCGGTCCGTCGACACCACCGAAGTCAAAATGGCGGAAGCGTCGATCAGGTTGCCGACGGTGATTTCCGCTTTGCTGACGCGGCCGCTGATCGGCGCCTGCACCTGCGTGTACGACAGGTTCAGCCTGGCCGCTTCATACGCGGCTTGCGCCGAGCGGACATTCGCGTCCAGCTCTTTCAGGCCCGAGGCCTTTTCATCGAATTCGCGCTGGGCGATGGCTTTTTCGGCCAGCAGCTTTTCAGCGCGCGACAGTTCCAGCTTGGCCAGTTCCGCCTTGGCGCGGGCGGAAGCGGCCGTGCCTTCGGCGCGCGACACTTCGGCCTGGAAGGGGCGCGGATCGATGACGAACAGCACATCGCCCTTTTTGACTTCGCTGCCCGGCTTGAAGTTGACGGCCGTGATGAAGCCGCCGACGCGCGAGCGGATTTCCACGCGCTCGATCGCTTCCAGGCGGCCCGAGAATTCCTGCGTTTCCGTGATCTGTTTTTCCACGACGGCGGCGGCCGAGATGGGCGGGCCGCCGGCCGCTGGCGCGTCGGGCACCCTGCTGTTGGCCGAATCGCAGCCGGCCAGGCTCACGGCCACCAGTCCCGCCAGCGCGAGCGAGGCCGCGAGAGGCTTGATGAGCGTACCTAAGGTGGAAAATTGTTGAACGTTTTTCATTTTATTTCCCTGTTTTATGAAAATTTCTAATGGTATGGGCGACATGAAGCAACCCAGCTAAAAGTGGAAACTGCAGCGTATGGTGGTGCCATGGCGCCCGACGGCGCTCGATCAAAGGTAAACGGGCCGCCAGCTGTTTAAAAGCGGGCGGGGACGACGAAGCTGGCTGTGCGAGCGCACAACGCAGACAGGAAGGGAACTACACTGCGTAGTGTAGCAACCGAAACTCAAAAAGTAAACTGATTAGTGTAAGTTTTTTTGCGGTGCCGCGGATGGCGGCCTCATGACTCGGGCTCCTGCCCCAGTCCGGCGACGAAACTGCTAATTTCGCTCAATACCTGCACCTTGCAGGCGCATTCATTACGGGCGGTCGCGTCCTGCAGCGGCGCGGCGGCCATGCGCCGCACGGTGGTCTTGATGCCGCAGGCGATCAATTTGCTGCCGTATTGTTCAGCCTCGTCGCGCAATGGGTCGTCTTCGCTGGACAAGATCAAGGCCGGCGGCAGGTTCTTCAGGCGACTCGACTGCAATGGCGATGCGTACGGATGGGTACGGTCAGCGGCATTCGGCAGGTAGCCGCGATAGGCGGCGGCGCACTGGTCGGCCACTTCGGCCAGGTCCGGACAGGTCGGCAAGTGGCGCATCGAACAGGTCGACAGGCCGGGGTCGAGCATGGGCATGATCAGCACCTGGCCCGCGAGGGGCGGTCCGCCCCGGTCGCGCGACATCATGGCGCACACGGCAGCCAGGTTGGCGCCCGCTTCGATGCCCGACACCACCATCTGCTTGCCCGTCCAGCCCAGCTTGGACTTGTTCTTTTTCGCCCACAGCAGCACGGCATGCGCGTCTTCCACGGCGGCGGGGAATGGCCGCACCTTCGCCAGCGTGTAGTTCGCGGCCAGCACCACGTGGTCGGGGTTGCTCAGCACGAGGCAGCGCAGGAAGTCGTCCGCGTCGTCCAGGTCGCCGGCCACAAAGCCGCCGCCATGGAAGAAGACCATCAGGTTCGGCTGCTTGGCGCCCGGCACGCCGGCCGTGTAGACGCGCGCGCCGAGCGCATCTTGCGCGCCCTGCACCTGGATGTCGCGTATCTTCAGCGCCTGGCCAGGCGCCAGTTCGGCCGCGTTGTCGGCAAACGTCATTGCGCCACCACCGGCTGCACCGCAGCATCGCGCACCGCGTCGTTCAGGCACAACAGGGCGACGCCGCCCACTTCATGGGTCAGGGCGCTATAACCGCTGGCTTCGCTTTGCGCCGCCAACGAGTAGGCATCCGTCGATACCATCGCGGCCAGAGCGAGCGAGCTCATAGCGAGAGCAAGCACTGCAAAGATTCCATTCCGATAAGCCATGATGTTTCTCCTGTTGTCCTTCCTGCGGCAATCACATTTATGCTGCAGTACAACAACTATAGACTTGATCTACAATCTGATAAAGAGTGCAATGCCGAATTGATTGTTCAGAATCCTGAATAATCACGTGGAAAGTGATAGGAAATCAAGTGAACAAGCTGCAAGCCATGGAAGTCTTCATCCAAGTCGTCGATGCGGGCGGCTTTACGCGCGCGGCGGAAAACATGCAGTTGCCGAAAGCCACCGTGTCGACCCTGATCCAGTCGCTGGAAAGCAGCCTGTCGGTTAAGTTGCTCAACCGCACCACGCGCCACGTCAGCATCACCTCGGACGGCGCCGCCTACTACGAACGCTGCGTGCGCATCCTGTCCGACGTGCGCGAGGCCGAGGAATCGCTGTCGCGCACGCGCCTGAGCCCCAGCGGACGGCTGCGCGTGGATGCGCCCACGGCCCTGGCCAGCGAACTGATCATCCCCGCCCTGCCCGACTTTTTCGCCCGCTACCCGGACATCTCGCTGGAACTCGGCTGCAGCGACCGCCCCGTCGACCTGATCGAGGAAGGCGTCGACTGCGCCGTGCGCGGCGGAGAATTGGGCGATTTGAACCTGATCGCGCGCCGGGTCGGCGTATTGCATTTCATCACCTGCGCCGCGCCCGGCTACCTGGCGCGCCATGGCACGCCGCTGCACCCGAACGACCTGGCGCAGCACCGGGGCGTGAATTTCTTCTCCGCCAAGACGGGCAAGACCTTCGACTGGGATTTCACGCGCGCCGGCGAGCGCATCCAGATGTCCATGCCCAGCCATATCGCCCTGAACGACTCGAACGCCTACGCGGCCGCCGGCCTGGCGGGCCTGGGCATCGTGCAAATGACGCATTTCATGCTTGCGCCGCTGCTGGAACAGGGCAAAATGGTGGAATTGCTGGGCGATTGGGAATCCGACCCGCTGCCCATTCACGTGATCTATCCGCCCAACCGCCACCTGTCCGCCAAGGTGCGCGTGTTCGTCGAATGGGTCGCCGACATGTTTACCAACCACCCGGCCACGCAGCTGAAGGGCAAGAGCCCCCTGCCCGCGCGTGCCGCCCTGACCGAGGCCCAGCCATGACCGCAGCAAGCACACCACCGCACCTGCACCCGCACCGCATCGTCTTTCTCGACCGCGACAGCCTGATCGCCACCGTGCGCCCGCCCGCCTTCGCCCACAGCTGGGAAGAGTTTCCGCACACCAAGGGCAGCGAACAGACGGTAGCCCGCCTGCAAGGCTCCACCATCGCCATCACCAATAAAGTGCCGCTGCGCGCGGCCGAACTGGCGCAACTGCCCGACCTGAAGATGATCGCCGTGGCCGCCACGGGCACGGACATCCTCGACCTGGCAGCCTGCCGCGAACGGGGCATTATCGTCGCGAATATCCGCGACTATGCGCGCGCCACCGTGCCCGAGCATACCCTGGCGCTGATGCTGGCCCTGCGCCGCCAGCTCATCGCCTACCGCTTTGATGTGGAAGCGGGCCTGTGGCAGGCATCGGACCGCTTCTGCCTGTTCGGCCACCCGATCCGCGACCTGGCGGGCAGCCGCCTGGGTCTGCTCGGCTACGGCGCGCTGGGCAAGTCCGTGGCGCAGCTGGGGCGCGCCTTCGGCATGCAGGTGATCGTCCACAACCGTTCCCCGATCCAGGAAGATGGCGTGAAGGAAGTGAGCTTCGACGAACTGCTGGCCAGCTCCGACGTGCTGAGCCTGCACCTGCCCCTGACGGACAAGACGCGCAACATCATCGGAGAGCAAGAGCTGGCGCGCATGCAGCCCACGTCCCTCCTGATCAACACGGCGCGGGGCGGCCTCGTCGATGAAGCGGCGCTGGCCCAGGCATTGACGAACGGCGTGATCGCCGGCGCCGGCTTCGACGTGCTGTCGAAGGAACCGCCGCCGCCAGACAATCCGCTGTTGAACTTGCATCTGCCCAACTTCATCCTCACGCCCCACACGGCCTGGGCCAGCGGCGAGGCCATGCAAAAGCTGGCCGACATATTGATCGGCAACGTGGAAGCGTTCGAACGCGGTGCTCCCGTGAACGTGGTGGCATGAGCGCCTTGCACGAACTCGATGAATTGCTGTGCGGCGACGACGAGGAATACGACCGCCTCGACCTGTTTCAGGAGGCGGACGAACTGATCGGGCAACTGCGGACGGCCGACGTACCCGCGCTGCTGGCCCTGTGGCAAGCGCGCAGCCTGTGCTGGCAACAGCGCTTCACGCAAGCGAGCAGTTCCATCGACGGCGCCATGCTGCGCGCCCTGCTGGCCGGTTTGCTGCAGATCAAGGAGACGTTCCACGGCGTGTTCGAACTGATGAGCCGCCTGCCGCCCATGGCCGACCATTCCCCGCTCAGCGACGCCCTGCTCGATTACGCCGAGCGAGCCTGGTATGCGCAGGGGGCGGCAAGACACCGGCAAATCCAGATCAGTTGCTGGAGCTGCGGGCTGTCGGGCCGGCTGCTGAAGCGGCTGGGGCTGTCTGCCTGGAAGGATGCGGGGCTGTAGCCGCTACGGCGCGGCGGGACGCTCAAAGCTGAAACCCGGCGCATACGCGTGATAACCGTCGAAATCGCCCTTGCCGATGGCGGCACCGCTGCTGCGGGCAATCGCATACGCCATGCTGAAGTGAAAGTAGAAATTCGGCTGGATGTACAGATTCAAGTACTCATCGGCCGGCAGCGCGATGTCGGCAAAACCGGCCCGGTCGCGGCAGATGCGTCCGGGCGGCCCGTCGAAGCGTTCAGGGGGAATCGCCTTGAGGTAGCGCATGGTCTGCGCGATCTGTTCCTGCAGGCTGGCGGCATCGCTGAAATCGGCTACCTCCAGCCCCGCCAGCGGGCAGCAGCCGCGCAGGGAAAAGCTCACGGCCGCGCGTACCTGCTGGGCGAACGGCAGCATGTCCGGGTGCAGCCGCGCCGCCAGCAGCTGCGGCGCCGTGCCGGTCTTGGCGAGCATGGCGGAGAGCTGCGCCAGCGAGCGACAAAAGATGGTGACGGGGTGGCTGTTCATCATTTCCTTGTGCAAGATTCAAGATGACAAGAGTGTGCCACAGGCACCCGCGTCCCCGCAGCGTTATCGCCGGTGCTTGCTGAAAAATTCCCACATCACCTCATTTGCATCGATGGCGCGCGTGGTCTTGCCGATGGGCAGGCCAACATTGAAGGCGTCGGCACCGGGCCACGTGTGGCCGCCATCCTTGACGGTGAGCAAAGCCACGCTGGCGCCGCCCGCACCCTGTTCCAGCCAGCTTACTTGCGTGGCATCGCCGGCAGGGCCAGGCATCAGGCGCGGCTGCGGCGCGGCGCCGTCGATGCCATTGTGCCTGCGCCAGTAGGCGAAGGTGTCTTCGGCCGACAGATAGCTGGCGGCCTTGCCCTCGAACAGCACGACCTTGTCGGCCGTGCCCTGTATCAGCAGCATGCCGACCTTGTCCTTCTGCTGGTGATGCTGCCGCACGGGTTCCGGCATGGGCGCGCCCACCGAGGCAACGGCGGCGAACTGCTGGGGCAATTCCGCCGCCAGGCGCAGGGCAAAGAAACCGCCGCGCGACAGGCCCGTCGCATACACGCGCTTGTCATCGATGCGGTAATCCTGCTTGAGCTTGCTCAATATCGCCTGCGTAAAACCGACATCGTCCGTGCCTGCCAGGTAATCCATGCCGAAGCCCACGTTCCAGTCTTGCTTGATGCCTTGCGGATACACAACGATGAACCGGTGGCGCTCGGCCGCCTTGTTCATCTGCGTGTACAGCATCTGTTCCGCCATGCTCATGCCGCCGCCATGGAAATTGAAGACGACGGGAAACGCCTGCCGCGGCGCCTGGTCGTAGGCGGCGGGCGTGTAGACGATGTAGCGGCGTTTTTGCTCTTTGTGGACGAGGCTGCTCACTTGCGCCGGCGCGGGGATGCTGGTGCACGCCAGCACCAGCAGGCTGATAAGAAGTTTCATGCGGTTTTCTCCATTCATCAAGAACTTGCAGCTTATGCAAGCGCCGGTGAAATCGCGGTGAAATCTGCCTGCTTTTTATGGTTTCTGGAGGGGAATGATGTCGACGCGGTAGTGCGCCTCGCCCGGATGGAAACGGATTTCCCAGCGCATGGCCCGCGCCACGCGCCCCAGCAAGCTTTGCCCATGCGCAAAGCCCTGGATGCGCCGCGGCTGCCCCGCCGGCACGGTATTGCTGATGCTCAGGCAGCCTTGTGCAAACGCAATGTTGATGCGGCAAGCGGGGCCGCCATGGAACAGGGCGTTCGCCAGACAGTTATTGATGAGCAACATCGTCAGCTGCCTATTGCCGACCACGTCCAGCCGCTCGGGCAAGTCCAGCGCCAGCAGGCTGGCATCCCAACGATGTTCGTCGAGCAGGCGCAGCAGGCATTGCTCTATGCAGCCGCGCAACTCGACTACTTCGCCGGACACCTGCTCTGCCCGCGCCAGCGCGAACAGCACCTCGATGGTGGCGCGCATCTCGTCCGTGGATTCCCGCAGCTGCGCCTGCTCCTGCCCGCCCAGCGGCTGCGCGCCGGCCAGCGCCAGGCTGTTGTGCATCAAAGTGAGCGGCGTGCGCAGTTCGTGGCTGACGTCGCGCGCGAATGCCTGTTCGCGCCGCAACACCGTTTGCAGTTCGGTAAACGTGGTTTCCAGGCGGCGCGCAAGGAAACCGATCTCGTCGGGGCGGTCGCGCTCGCTGAAATGCACGGCGCCGCCGGGCGCCAGCTGGCGCGCTTCCCGGGCCAGGCGCTGCAAGGGCAGCACGAGGCGGCGCGCCAGCCAGTACGCCAGCAGCAGGGCCAGGGCGATCAGCGCCAGGGCCACGCCAGCGACGACACCGCCCACTTCCCGCGCCAGGCGCTGCACCACCAGCACGGGCGCCACATCCGCCAGCAGATAGCTGCGCTGCGGCTTGCCCGCAGCAACGAGGTCCAGCGCCAGCACGTGATAATGCTGGCCCGTCGTCGTGAACACTTCGCCGCGCGGGGCAGACGGCGGCACTTGCGCGCGCACCGCTTGAGGCAAGTCAAGGTAACGGCCATAAACCGTGATGAGGTCGCCGCCAGACGGCGTAAGCTTGCCGTGCTGCTGCCAGCGCATGCTGATGGCCGCCGCTTCGCGCTCGAGCAGGCGCTGCACCAGCATATCTTCCGTCACGTAGGCGATCACCAGCGCCAGACCCGTGTAGCACAGGCACAGCAGGACGGTGAAACCGGCCAGGGCCGCGAACAGCCGGCGGCGGATCGACTTGGTCATGGGGGCGCCGCAGAGTCGAAGGCCAGGCGGTAGCCCAGCTGCGGGATGGTCACGAGCATACCCGCCGCGCCAGCCCCTCCAACCAGTTCCAGCTGCTTGCGCAGCGCGTAGATGTGCGATTTGAGGGCGTCACTGTCGGGCGGCTGGCTGCCCCACAGGGCTTGCAGCAAGGCCGAGCGCGATACGGCATGCGGATGCTCGCGGCACAGCAGCAGCAAAATTTTAAAACCCGTCTGCGTCAGCGGTAGGAATGCGTCACGGTACAGGGCGCGTCCTGCGCGCGTCTGCAAGGTGAAAGGGCCCACGCGCATTTCCTGGTGCACGTGCAGCTGCTGCCGGCGCGCCAGCGCCTCGCAGCGCAAGGCCACTTCGCGCAAGTCGAAGGGCTTGGTCAGATAGTCGTCCGCGCCGTCGCGAAAACCGCGTGCCTTGTCTTCATAAGAGTCGCGTGCCGTCAGCATCAGGATCGGCACATTGCTGGGCGCGGCCGCCTTGATGGCGCGGCACACTTGCAAGCCATCGATATCGGGCAGGTTCAGGTCCAGCAGCACCACGTCATAGGGGTTGCGCGTGGCCAGCGCGACACCGAGCGCGCCCGTGCCCGCATGGTCCGTCTGCCACTGCAAGCCGTCGAGGAAGTCGAGCACCTGGCGCGCGATGCCCAGGTGGTCTTCCACCAGCAGGATATTCAAGGGCGCTTTGCTCATGGCACGCCGGCAAGGCGCGCGTACAGCCAGAAGTTGCCCGATCTTCCACGGATTTGCCGGTAGCAGCGCAGATAGCCTTCCCGCTCGAAATGGCAACGCTCGAGCACGCGCAGCGAACGCTCGTTGCTTTCCAGCACGGTCGCCTGGATACGCAGCAAGCCCAGGCGCTGGAAGCCCCAGTCCACGACGGCATTCACGATGGACGTGGCCACGCCCCGCCCCCACACGGCGGGCGCCAGGTCGTAGGCGATTTCGGCCGTGCGGTGCTGTGGGGAAATCGCATTCAAGCCGATCGTGCCCACCAGCTGGCCGCCGTCGCGCAGCACGACGGCCAGCCGTATCGGCGAAGTCGGCTGGGCCGACGCGTAATCATCGAAATTGGCCTGCAGGTCGTCAATGCTGCGCAAGTCCCAGCTCGTGTGTTTGATGACGACAGGGTCGGCCAGGCAGGCATACCAGGCGGACGCGTCGCTGCGTTCCAAGTGGCGCAAGGTCACGAGGGGATGGGTGGAACGGGGCAAGTCGGCCGGCTTCATCGTTGGCTCCTGGAATAGTCAATCGACGGGGCAATCGGCGGCCAGCCAGGCGGCGAAATCATCGGCGACCCGCTCGAAATCCTCGCGCTGCATCGAGCCATGGCCCACCAGATACACGGCGCGCTCGGCGCCATCAAGCGCCAGCATGACGGCGCGCCCGCCGCTGTCGTCGCCGATGGTGAGGTAGCCGGGGCAGGATTGCTGCGTGTCATATGTTTCGTTGCGCTCCATCAAACTTTCTGCGCCGTACAGCAATACCTGCTCGCCCCGCATGCCCTCTTGCCAGTGCTGCAGAAAGCCCTTGTAGTACGCCGGCAAGGCGTGGCCCAGCCAGCGTTCCAGCGCGTCGATCGCTTGCCCGCTCACGCGGCGTCCTTGCGCCGCGCTTCCCACTCGCGCCGCAGCAAGCCGTACAGTGCCGAATCGCTGACGTGGCCGCCGACGATCCAGCGCTCCGGCAAAAAGCCTTCCTTATTAAAACCCTGGCGTTCGAGGGCGCTGGCCGAGCCGGCGTTGAGCGGGTCGATATCGGCTTCCAGGCGGTTCAGGTCGCGCTCGACGAAGGCGTACTCGATCAGCGCCGACAGCGCTTCGTGCATATAGCCACGGCCCCAGTGCGGACGCGCCAGCGCGTAGCCGATCTCGGCGCGGCGGTTCTGGCGGTGCACGGAAAACAGCGTGCAGCTGCCCACATATTCGCCCGTCGCCTGCAGTTCGATGGCGAAGCGGAAGAATTCTTCATTCTCGAAGGCGGCACTATCCTCGGCGATCTGGCGCGCGGCGCGGCCGGCGTCATCCCAGGGCGGTTCGCTGAAATAGCGCATCACTTCGGGATCGGCATGCATGGCGAACAGGGCCGCCTCATCGGATGGCTGCGGCTTGCGCAGGATCAGGCGTTCGGTGGTGAGGATTTTCGTGTAAGCCATGCAACTCCAATCGAAGGTTCAAACGGACGATGCCTATTATTCCATGCAACTATAGTGATGTGGCAACTTTGCAAGCTTGCTTTTTAATGTAGTATGGCAATGTTTTATCATATCATTGATGCAACTTCATAATCCGCTTATGCACGCAGTAAAGAATATCCCCGACACCGACGCCCTCGCGGCGCAGCCCGAGGTCCTGGGCCGGCACAAGCGGCCGGTGACCGCCTGGGCCAGCATCGCCTTTTTCTGCATGTGCGCCATCTTGCTCGGCATGACGGTGTGGATCGTCTGGTCTTCGCGCGAAGTGCGCTTGCGCGAAGCGCGGACGACGACGGAAAACATGGCGCGCACCCTGTCCACGCAAGCGTACATGGAACTGGAAATCGCCGATGTGATGCTGGAAGATATTGCAGAACACGTCAGGAACGAAGGCAATAATGACCATACCGGCGAACGGCTGCAGTCGCATCTGCAACAGTTGTCGAAAAATATCGTGGAAATTGCCGGCGTCTTCATCTTCGACGGACAGGGAGAGCTGCTGGCCTCCTCCGGCACCAGGCAGGACGGCAACAATGCCGACCGCAAATACTTTATCTACCACCAGACGCATGCGCAGCTGGGCAGCCATATCAGTGCGCCCGTGCGCAGCAAATCAAGCGGGCAATGGGTATTGCCCGTTTCGCGCCGGGTCGAAGCAAAGGATGGCACGTTTGCCGGCGTGGTGCTCGTCACCCTGGGGCTGAACTCCTTCGAACGCATCTACGCCACGCTCAACCTGGGCAATACGGGCACGGCCTTCTTTGCCCTCGATGACGGCACCCTGATCTACCGGCGGCCATTCCAGCCCGAGGTGATCGGCATGGATATTTCTTCTGGCGCCATCTTGCAGGCCTACCGCGACCAAGGCCCCGTCGGCACGGCGATGATGACGGCGAAAGTGGACGAAATCGAACGGCTGTACAGCTATCGCCATCTGCAGCGCTTTCCCGTCATCGTGGCGGCGGGCTTGTCGAAGGACGACATTTTTGCCGAATGGCAATGGTTGAGCATGCAAATCGTGCTGGCCTCGCTGGCGGCGGGGGCGCTGCTGCTGTACCTGTTCCGCAAGCTGATGCGGCAAATTGCCATACGCGACCGTATCGAGGCCAGCCTGCGCCTGGCCAGCACGCAGTTGCAGCGCGCCAATGCGGACCTGGCGGCGCGGGCGTCGCAAGACGGCTTGACGGGGCTGGCTAACCGCCGCTGTTTCGATGAAACGCTGGCGCATGAACTCAATCGCGCCCAGCGCAGCGGGCATCCGGTGTCGCTGATCATGCTGGACGTGGATTTCTTTAAAAAATTTAACGACCAGTACGGTCATGTGGCCGGCGACGCTTGCCTGCAGGCCGTTGCCAGCGCCGTGGCGCGCAGCGTGGGCCGGGCCGAGGACCTGGCGGCGCGCTATGGCGGCGAAGAGTTTGCCGTGATCATGCCCGGCGCCAGCGCTGCGGGCGCGCTGGAAGTGGCCGAAGCCATCCGCGCGGCCGTCGAAGCGCTGCAAGTCCCCCACGCGGCCAGCGCGAACGGTGTCGTGACCGTCAGCCTGGGCGCGGCCACGCTCCAGCCCGGCCAGGAGCGGCGCGCGGACAGCAGCGAACTGATACGCCAGGCCGATGCCTTGCTGTACCAGTCGAAAAACAGCGGCCGCAACCGCGTCACCATCCATGCGCCAGCAACATGACACATACATTTCCGATGAAAAAAATTCACATCACCATGCCGCTTGCCCTGGGCGCACTGGCCGTCTGGCTGGGCTTGAGCATGGGCGGCCGCTGGCTGGAATCCGCCGGCTACGCCTTGCCGGGCGCAGCCGTCACCGGCCGTATCGGCCTGTCGTGGGCGCTGGCCGCACTGTTTGCGCTGGCGCTGCTGCTGGCATCCAGCCGGCCCCGCGAAGCGGGCCTGTGCGCACCGCAGCCCTGGAAAACAGTGTGGCTCGCCTCGCCGCCCCTGTTGTATGCGCTGTTGATGCTGTTGCTGGCCTGGGCCGGCGGCTGGCCGCAGCCGCGCGTGCTGCTGATCGTCGCCTGCAATGCGGCGCTGGTGGCCATCTCGGAAGAGCTGATGTTCCGCGCCATCTTGCTGCAAGGCATGCTGGACCGCTACGCCGTCTGGCCCGCCGTCCTGATGTCCTCGGCGCTGTTCGGCCTGGCCCATACGGCCAACGGCCTGGCCTCGGGCGACGTCAGCGGCGCCCTGTGGCAAGCCGTCGCCGCCACCCTGCAGGGCATCGGCTATGCCGCCATCCGCCTGCGCACCCGCTCGATATGGCCGATGGTGCTCGTGCATGGACTGTGGGACTACGCGCTGGTGACGGCCACCTTGCCGCACCCGGCCGAGGATGGCGCGTCGATCCTGCCGTATGTCGCCCTGCTGGCCGTGCTGCCCCTGTGCCTGTACGGCGTCTACCTGCTGCGCCCCAGCCAGCGGGCTGGCATCTCTCAACTGCAAGTATAGGAACAGACATGGCGTTTTTTTCACGCGAGTACGAGGTATTCCTGCTGCTGGCCGCGCCCGATGCCATACCGCTATGGGATGCGGCGCAATGGACGCCGTTTGCCGCCAGCCTCGACGGCCTCGTGGCGCAGGCGCAGGCGCGGGGCAAGGCTGGCGTGCGCAGCCATCAGTACAATCCCAAGGGCAAGTCGATTCCCTTTGGCCGCCTGGGCTGGGACGCCAAATCGCACGCGAAGTGGACGCACACGTCGGCCACGACGCAAGCGCGCTTCATGAGCCTGGAAGCGTGGGCGCCCACCTGGACCGTCTGCGAAAAGGACGACCAGGCGCCCGATGTGTTCCTCGCCCTGGCCAATGAATCGCTGCTGGGTCTGGCAGGCAAAACCTTGCAGTTCAGCCAGCGCCTGGTGTGCGCCATCGCCACGGACATGGGCCCGGAAGCGGCCGCCACCTTGCGGCAAGCGCTGGCGCAACTGGCCACGCAGCAAGGTGCCGTCGTCTTCGCCCATACGCGCCGCCAGTGGGGCCGCGCCTCGTCGTACGGCGGTTTCACGGGTGCCGTCCAGGACATGCTGATCGGCGGCCTGTTCCAGGCCGACGACCCGCATGCGCGGCCGCTCGATGACGCCGCGTTCCAAGACGTGTGGAGCAAACTCGACATCCACCATGCATGAACGGACTCCCATGCCACGCCTGACCTGCGCCATCCTGCTGTGCTGGAGCATCCATGCGGGCGCCTTCGAACTGCGCGGCACCATCCGCAGCAACGGCGCGCCGCTGCCGCAAGCCATCAGCATCGTTGCCGAGCGCATGCACGGCGAGCCGCAGATACATGGCACGGTCGAAAATGGCCGCTACCGCATTGAGGTACCGGAAGGCAGCACACTGGCACTGCTGCTGCAATCGCCCGGCTGGGAAGCGGAGCCCAAGCTCATCTTCAGCGCGGCCACGGCCGGCGCGCTGGACTTCCTGCTGTATCCGGCGACCGTGCCCGAAGCGGCGCTGGCGCAGGAGTTGCTGGCCATGGAAAAGGAAGATGTGGCCGCGCGCACGGATTGGCCTGCGACCGGGTCCGATATGCAGGCACGGCAGCGCATGCGCGAGACGGACGCGAAGAACGAAGCGAGGCTGCGCCACATCATCGCCAGCAAGGGCTGGCCCACGCAAACGATGGTCGGCTACAAGGCGGCGGGCAGCGCCTGGCTGATCGCCCAGCATGGATCAAATGTCTTCCTCAAAAGCAGCCTGGTCCTGATGCGCGCAGCAGCGGCACGGGGGGAGATCACGCCCTCGAAGCTGGCACTGGCGATCGACCGCGACTTGAGCAATGACAATCTGCCGCAGCTGTACGGCAGCCAGTTCCAGACTGGCAGCGACGGCAAGAGCGCCGCCTTCCCCATCGACGATCCGCAGCGCCTGGAGCAGCGCCGCGCCAGCATGGGCATGGAACCGTATACGCAGTACCAGCAATTGTTCGAGTAAAGACCAAGCATTGACAGCGCCATCCATCGCATGGCATTGTTGCTCCATGCAATCGATACACCGCCCCCTGCCCTCCATTATTGCCGCCATTCCAACGAGGGTGGCTGGGCAGGAATGAGATTGCCAAAGCCGCCTGCAAGGCGGCTTTGATCTGCAACAAACAATCAAGACGTCTCGCAGGTTTTATTTTTCACTTTAGCGAGCGACCATGCACACCACTTCCAGCACCCCGGCTACCCCCACCTTGCACCTCGTGTGCGGCAAGATTGCCTCGGGCAAATCCACCCTGACCAGCCAGCTTGCGCAAGCGCCACATACCGTGCGCATCAGCGAAGACAGCTTGCTGGCGCAGCTGTATCCGGGCCAGATCGCCAGCCTGGCCGACTACGCGGCGTGCGCGGCGCGGCTGCGCGCGGCCATCGCGCCTCTGGCCCTGCAGATGCTGCGGGCGGGCGTGTCCGTCGTGCTCGATTTCCCCGCAAATACGCCCGCCAGCCGGGCCTGGATGCGCGCACTGTTCCAGCAGGCGGGCGTGCCGCACGTGCTGCACTACCTCGACGTGACGGATGAGGAATGCAAGGCGCGCTTGCGCCAGCGCAATGACAGCGGGCTGCACCCGTTCTCCACCAGCGACGCGCAATTTGATGAAATCACGCGCCACTTCGTGCCGCCGCAGGCGTCGGAAGGCTTTGATATCGTGCGGATTGCCGCCTAAAACGTCCCCGGCAGCAGGATTTTTTTATCTACCTGCTGCAAATCGCGCAAGCCGCAAAAGGCCATCGTCAGATCGAGTTCGTTGCGGATGATGTCCAGGCATTTGGTGACGCCCGGGCCGCCCATGGCGCCCAGGCCATACAAGAATGGGCGGCCGATGTAGACGCCCTTGGCGCCCAGCGCCACGGCCTTGATCACGTCCTGGCCCGAGCGGATGCCGCCGTCCATATGCACTTCGATCTGGCTGCCGACGGCGTCGACGATGGCGGGCAAGGCTTCGATCGACGATTGCGCGCCGTCCAGCTGGCGCCCGCCGTGGTTCGAGACGATCAGCGCGTCGGCGCCGCTTTCCACTGCCAGGCGCGCGTCTTCCGGGTCCATGATGCCCTTGATGATGAGTTTGCCGCCCCAGCGCTGCTTGATCCATTCCACGTCCGCCCACGACAGGCTCAGGTCGAACTGCTGCTGCGTCCAGGCCGACAACGACGACATGTCCGACACGGACGTGGCGTGGCCGACGATGTTGCCGAAACCGCGGCGTTTCGTGCCCAGCATGCCCGCCACCCAGCGCGGCTTGGTGGCCATGTTGAGGATGTTCGGAATGGTGAGCTTGGGCGGCGCCGACAGGCCGTTGCGCAAGTCCTTGTGGCGCTGGCCCAGCACCTGCAAATCCAGCGTCAGCACGAGCGCGCCGCATTTCGCCGCCTTGGCGCGGTCGATCAGGCGGTTGATGAATTCGCGGTCTTTCATCACGTACAGCTGAAACCAGAACGGTTTGCTCGTGTTCGCCGCCACGTCCTCGATCGAGCAGATGCTCATGGTCGACAGGGTGAACGGCACGCCGAAGCACTCGGCTGCCTGCGCCGCGAGGATTTCGCCATCCGCATGCTGCATGCCCGTCAAGCCCGTGGGCGACAGGGCCACCGGCATCGACACGGCCTGCCCCACCATGGTCGAGGCCAGGCTGCGGTTTTCCAGGTTGACGGCCACGCGCTGGCGGAACTTGATCTTGGCGAAATCGCTGTTGTTGGCGCGGTACGTCGATTCCGTCCAGGAGCCGGAATCGGCGTAGTCGTAAAACATGCGCGGCACCCGTTTCTGGGCCAGCACGCGCAAGTCTTCGATGCAGGTGATGATACTCATGCGTTTCCTCGGTCGATGGCTAGTCAAGCCATGATCGTGCATTTGCCGGCAATTGTCTATCCGGCAGGCAAGCCTGGCGGACAGGGCGTGGCTTACCAGTCGCGCGCGCCGAGGATCTGCTCGCCCAGCGCGGTCAGGCGCGCCTGCGGGTAGCGCAGCTTTTCCTTTTCCTCGGGGTCGCCGGGAAACGCGTAGCCCTGCGGCGCGCTGCGCTCGCGCCAGCTTTGCACGCGCCAGTCGCGCAGACTTTGATTGTCTTCCTGGGCGGGCGTAAAGGAAATGTATTGCGCCAGGCGCACCTGGTCCGTCGACGTGTTCGGGCGGATGCCGTGCGCCAGCAGGCTGTTGAAGATCAGCAATTCCCCCTTCTTCATGGCGATAAATTCCATCGGGTACGGCACCGTCGCCAGGTCCGGCTGCCATGGATTGCGGTCTTGCGGCACCGTCTTGCGCCAGCTCAATAAGTTATTGAACAATTCCGGATAGCACTGGAAACCGCCGCTCTCGGGCGAGGTGTCGGACAGGGCCAGCACGCCCTGCACGTTGACGGGCAGCGGGTCGAGCGTGGTGTCCGCATCCCAGTGGATGAAGCCGCCAAACTTGCGCTTGCCATGGTTCGGCGTGTTCAGGTTGGCGCGGTCGATGGTCACCCACAAATCCTGGCGGTCCCAGATATCGACGAAGGCGTCGTAGACGCGCTGGGTCTGGCGGTTATCCCACAGGGTCTGGTTGTGATAGGCCTCGACCATGCCGGAACCGTTGAGTTCCTTCATCGCGTGGTCGCGCAGCTGGTCCCGGTTCCAAGTGGCGGGATCGTGCTGGTCGAGTCCTTGGAATTCCCACAGGAAATCTGTCGTGCGCCGTACCTGCTCGGGCGACACGGCATCCTTGACGATGACATAACCATAGGTTTGCCAGTGCAGGAAATCGCTGTCGGACAGCACGCGCAAGGGCAGCTGTTTGCGGATATCGCGCAACTGGGTCTGTTCCGTGTAGGCCACGGACGGGTTGCCGGGACGGTCTTCGCCGTATTGGTATGGGTTCTGCATCGCTGTCTCCTGTGTGGGTGTGAGACAGATTGTGCGATGGCATGGCCGGCTGAAATGCGCGCCAAGCGGCCAATACTGATACTATCCTGACCACTCACAACCTCAAAACGTCATAATGACGCCTTTATTCGAACAAGTCACGATTCCGGCGGGCCATTCCTGGGGCTTGCTGTGGCGCGAACTCGATGCCATTCCCTTCATCTGGCACTACCACCCGCAGTTCGAGCTGACCCTGACGGTGAATGCGCGGGGGCAACGCTACATCGGCGACCACCTGGGCGATTTCGAACCGGGCGACCTGGTGCTGCTGGGACCGAATTTGCCGCACACGTGGTCGGCCAGCGAGCGCATCGACAGCAGCCAGCCGATGCTGGCCGTCGTCGTGTGGTTTTCATTGGAGTGGCTGGAACGGCTGGCGGCCTGCTTTCCGGAGTTGCACAGCTTGCGGCAGCTGGCGGCCCGCGCCGGGCCTGCCCTGCATTTTTCGCCGCGGACGAGCGCGCGCTGCGCCGGTCAGCTGCTGCGGCTGAACGCCCTGCCCGTGCCGCAGCGCTTGCCGCTGCTGCTCGACGTGCTGCTGGAACTGGCGGGCGATACGGGCGCGCGGCCGCTGGCCTCGACGGCGCAGGCGCCGCTGCCCGATGGCCAGCACAAGCGCATGGCCGGCGTGTTCGATTTCATGCACGCGCATTTCCGGGAAGAAATCGCGCTGGAAACCCTGGCGCAGCGGGCGGCCCTGTCGCTGGGCGCGTTTCACCGCTGTTTCAGGCGCCACGCGCATTGCACGCCGGGCGAATACCTGGCGCGGCTGCGCATCGGCCGCGCCTGCCAACAGCTGATCGAGAGCAATCTCGCCATCGCCGTCATCGCGCAAGAGGCGGGCTACCGCAACCTCGCGCATTTCAACCGCCAGTTCCGCGCCACCAAGCACGTCACGCCGCGCGCGTTTCGCCTGCAGTACCGTCGCGGCGCCAAAGGCCTATCGTAAATCCGTTCGAAAACGAAAAAGGGGATCAGATTTTACAATCTGACCCCCGATATTCTGGTGCGGCTGGCAGGAATTGAACCCACGACCCCTTGGTTCGTAGCCAAGTACTCTATCCAGCTGAGCTACAGCCGCCTAAGACAAGATTATAGCAGGGCTTTGCAGAATGGCAAAGGGCGCAGTGCGGATATTTCACAATTGCCCAGGCCGCCAGCATGCACGCTGTCCGCGCGCCGCCATGACGAAAAAAAGCCCGGAGAGCGGACTCTCCGGGCTTTTCTCTACTGCTGATACTGGTGCGGCTGGCAGGAATTGAACCCACGACCCCTTGGTTCGTAGCCAAGTACTCTATCCAGCTGAGCTACAGCCGCAAACTCTGACACACTTCGCCGAACGGCGCGAAGCTTGAAACTTTCATCAAAACGAAGCGAACTCCATTTTGGCAATACTGGTGCGGCTGGCAGGAATTGAACCCACGACCCCTTGGTTCGTAGCCAAGTACTCTATCCAGCTGAGCTACAGCCGCAAAACTTCTACAACATTCCACTAACAACATGGAGGTGAAACTTGTTACAACAAAACCAGGCAAAGTCTGATTTTCAGTATTCTGGTGCGGCTGGCAGGAATTGAACCCACGACCCCTTGGTTCGTAGCCAAGTACTCTATCCAGCTGAGCTACAGCCGCGCAGGCAAACATTATAGCGTATTCATTTCGCTTTGAAAAGTTCGATTTTTCAATCGCTTAGCTGATTTTGCAGAATACCGCCCCGCATGACCGACTACCTTTTCACTGCCAAAAAGCTCACGCCTTTTTATCGGTGGACACTTCTGCTTTCGCAGCGGCGCCCAGCGAATCGAGAAGTTGCTGTCTCGAAAGAAGCGGGATTATAGGGACTGCTTTCCAGCCTGTCCAGTGCTATCTGCAGGCGGCGCGCAAGCGTGCGGTGGCGCCGCGCCGCTTGGGGCTACAATACCAGCCAGACAGGGGCGCTTGTGCCTCCCCTAATTCATGACCGCGGGCATTTACCATCATGACCCAATTAACTGAGCTTAGCGGCGGCGGCCCGGCGGGGCAAGAGCCCGTGCGGCAGACTCACTGTTGCAGGATTTCCGATGGCCAAGCATGACCGCGAGCAAGATCTGCTTCCCCCATCAGCGCCGCTGAGCCTCTCCGACGAGCGCCTGGCCAACTTGCTGGAAGGCATTACCGACGGCTTCTGCCTGCTCGACCGCGACTGGACCATCCGCTACCTCAATACGCGCGGCGCCGACATGCTGGCGCCGCAGCACGCGCCTGGCGCCAGCCTGGCGGGCAAGAACCTGTGGCAAGCCTGCCCCGACCTGCCGGGCACGGAACTGGAAACGCAGTACCGGCGCGCCATGGCGCAGCAGCACAGCTGCAGTTTCGAACTGCTGTATCCGCCGCTGGGGCGCTGGCTGGAAGTGCGCATCTTCCCGTCCAGCGACGGCTTGACCACGTATATCCAGGACATCAGCCAGCGCAAGGCGGCCGAGGACAGCCTGCGCCAGAGCGAGGAAGACTTGCGCGCGCTGGCCAATTCCATCCCGCAACTGGCCTGGATCGCCAGCTTCGACGGCACCATTGCGTGGTACAACCAGCGCTGGCACGACTACACGGGCACCAGCGCCGAGCAGATGGCGGGCGACGGCTGGAGCATCGCCTATGACGCGCAGCATTTGCCTTCCATGCTGCAAGCCTGGAAGGCCGCCTTGCGCGATGGCAGGCCCTTCGAAATGGAGTTTCCCATCCGTGGCGCCGACGGCCAGTACCGCTGGTTCCTGACGCGCGCCAATCCCGTGCGCGACCGGGGCGGCCAGCTGCTGCGCTGGTTTGGCACGAGCACCGATGTCGACCAGGTCAAACGGGCGCAGGAAGCCTTGCGCGACGAGACGCGCGTGCTCGAGTTGCTCAACAATACGGGCGCGGCCCTGGCCGGCACCCTCGACTTGCCGGCCCTGCTGCAGGAAACCGTCGACGCGGCCACGCGCATCAGCGGCGCGCGCTTCGGCGCCTTGTATTACGACGATGCGGGCGATATCCACGACGATCCCGACGCCCTGCCCGCGGCGCGCGCCGTCAACAACGTCAGCCTGCGCCAGGCCGACGCCATTGCCACGGAACTGCGCCAGGGAGCGGCCATGCGCCAGAACGACTTGCTGGCCGCACCCGACGCCAGCGACGGCGGCGCGCCGCCCCTGCGCAGCTGCCTGAGCCTGCCCGTCAGTTCGCGCTCGGGCCTGCTGCTGGGGCGCTTGCTGCTGGGCCATCCGCAGGCGGGCATGTTCAGCGCGCGCAGCGAACGCATCGTCTCGGCCATCGCGGCCCAGGCCGCCGTCGCGCTCGACAATACGCGCCTGTACGCGGCCGCCACGCGCGCCGCCGAAGAGCGCAAGGTGCTGCTCGACAGCGAACGCGAGGCGCGCGCCGAGGCCGAGCGCACGAACCAGCTGAAAGACGATTTTCTCGCCACCCTGTCGCACGAACTGCGCACGCCGCTGTCGGCCATCCTCGGCTGGGCCCAGGTGCTGCGGCGCGGCACGCGCGACCAGGCCGACCTGCACCGCGGCCTGCAAAGCATCGAACGCAATGCGCGCGCACAGGCGCAACTGATCGAAGACTTGCTCGACATGAGCCGCATCACCTCCGGCAAGGTGCTGCTGGACCTGCAAACCATCGTGCCCGCCAGCATCATCGCCTCGGCCATCGAAACCCTGCGCCCGGCAGCCGACGCCAAGCACATCGCCATCCACAGCAGCATCGCCAGCGATGCGGGCAGGATCACGGGCGACCCCAGCCGTATCCAGCAAGTGATCTGGAACCTGCTGTCGAATGCCTTGAAATTCACGCCGCAAGGGGGACGGGTCGAGATCGGCGTGCGCCGCGAAGCTACCCGCCTGGCCATCACGGTGAGCGACAACGGCGTCGGCATCAAGAAGGATTTCCTGCCGCACGTATTCGACCGCTTCCGCCAGGCCGACGCCTCCACCACGCGCCGGCATGGCGGCCTGGGCCTGGGGCTGGCCATCGTCAAGCACCTGGTGGAGCAGCATGGCGGCACGGTCGCGGTCAGCAGCGCCGGCGACATGCAGGGCGCCAGCTTTACCGTGCGCCTGCCCCTGGGGACGCGGGCCGCGCCGGCGCGCCTGGAGGCCGGCGCCCCGTCCGCCAGCCATGACTTGCGCGGCGTCACGGTGCTGCTGGTCGATGACGAAGCCGATGCGCGCGAACTGACGGCGCGCATCCTGCGCGACAGCCACGCCGAAGTGCATGACGCCGGCAGCGTGGCGCAAGCGCTGCAACTGCTGGACCAGGTGCGCCCGCACGTGCTGGTCAGCGACATCGGCATGCCCGACGCCGACGGTTTCGACTTGCTGGCGCACATCCGCGCGCACGCTTCCCCCGACGCGGCCCGCCTGCCGGCGCTGGCCCTGACGGCGTTCGCGCAACCGCAGGACCGCCAGCGGGCGCTGGCCAGCGGCTTCCAGGCCTGGGTCTCGAAACCGCTCGACCCGGCCGAACTGCTGGCGGCCGTGGCGCAACTGGCCGCGCCGCGCGCGAGCGCCCTGCCCCCTGAACAGGACGACACAACACCGCCCTAAAAAGATGATGCAAAGAAATACATAGTGCAATACAAAATGACTATTTTCATGGGTTAGCCTTCCTACTTTCAGACGCGGCACTGTCCTACAAGCAACTAAGCCGAAGTTTGCTACACTGAAATGCAGAAGCACACCTGCACGGCAGGCTGGAGACGGCGGCCCTGGCCGGCGAGAACGTGAAAAGCGAGCTCAAGCGCTGTTGTGCGCCCTATCTTGTTGCAAGGCGCTACTATCTTTCCCACCGCCGTCAGCCCAGCATCTGCGGTGGAAGCCAGCGTTGCATAGACCGTATAACCGAGACCTTACATGCCCAGCCAAGATGAGATTTTGAAAGCCAAAATTTTGGTCGTCGACGATTCACCCGACAATGTTGACCTGATGCTGGAAATCCTGCGCGATGCCGGCTACACCAATGTCACGGCCACCATGCGTCCGGCCCAGGTCTGCCCCCTGCACCGGGAGCATTGCTACGACCTGATCTTGCTGGATCTGCAGATGCCGGAACTGAATGGTTTCCAGGTCATGAAAGGCTTGAAGGAAATCGAGCATGGCGGCTACCTGCCCGTGCTGGCCCTGACGGCACAGCCCAGTTTCAAGATCGCCGCCCTGGAAGCCGGGGCGCGCGACTTCATCAGCAAACCCTTCGACCTGATGGAAGTGCACAAGCGCATCCACAACATGCTGGAAGTGCGCCTGCTGTACAAGGAACTGGCGCAATACAGCAAGCAGCAGCAGGAACTGGCGCTGCACGATCCGCTGACGGGCTTGCCGAACCGGCGCCTGCTGGAAGACCGCATCGAGCATACCCTGCAGCAATCGGCCCGCAGCCGCGGCAAGTCCGCCATCCTGTACCTGGACCTGGATGGCTTCAAGGCCATCAACGACAGTTACGGCCACGGCTATGGCGATGAAATCCTGAAAATGGTGGCGGCCCGCCTGGTGGGCGCCTCGCGCAAGGAAGACACGGTGGCGCGCATCGGCGGCGACGAATTCGTCATCGTGCTGGGCAACCTGGCCGGCAAGGGCGATGCGCGCGAACCGGCCGCCAAGCTGATCGAAGTCATTTCCGAGCCGTATTTCATCAACGACCTGACCCTGCGCCTGTCGACCAGCATCGGCATCGCCATCTATCCGGACGACGCCAGCACCGTCGAATCGCTGCTGGGCGCGGCCGACACGGCCCTGTACGAAGCCAAGCGCGCCGGCAAGAACCGCTTTTGCTGCACGCCCCACGAGGTGATCGCCGCGCAGGTGAACATGCAGAAAAGCAGCATCCCGTCGATCGCCTGAGCCTACTTTCCGCGCGGCACGTAAAAAAACCGGCAAGCCACGTTGATGGCTTGCCGGTTTTTTCATGGCCAGGATGCTTTATTTCTTGCCAGCCGTCACTTCATGCTGGCCCGCGTGCTGGTGGTCCGTTTGCGCATCGACAGTTTCCGGCGACACTTCGATGCGCGTGATGCCGGCATCGACGGAGATCGGGTCGCTGGCGGGGAAGGTCATTTCCACGGCGTCGTCCAGCAACTCTTCCTTGGCCCGCTCTTCGCCGCTCATGCCCTCTTCATCGGCCAGGATGGCCAGCGCGCTGGCCCACTTGACGAAATTGAGGTTGGACAATTCGCGTACGGTGGTCACGCCAAACGCTTGCTGCAAGGCCTTGGCATCCTTCGCGCTGACGCCGCGCAAGGCGCTGATGGGGGCGTTGACGATGTCGCGGAAGCTTTTGTCGAGGTATTCCTTGTCGACGATGGTTTCGATATTCATGGCATGTCCTTTCGTTTCGGTAAACGGGCCTGTGCTGCGCCCTGCGCCGCGGGGCGGCTATGCTGCATGGAGAAAATGCACAGCCCCACTATGGCAGCGCGCGGCGCCCCGGTATGTGCGCAGCCGTACGTAACGGCGGGAACGATGCCCCTTGGCACCAAGAATAATATTGCCTATGATATAAAAGTGATGGGAGGAGATTAAAATTGCCGAAAAGACAGAAATTTTCCATCCATGCGCCCCGCGATGAAATCCTCATGTATGATCCACAACTTGAATTTGGTCCACCTTTCACCATTCACGGGGCGCTATGTCCGCACAAACAGATCCGAACAAGGAAGCGGCCCAGGCCGATGCGGAACGCGCCGCCGATCTCAGCGAGTTGCTGGGTCACGTCAACACCAGCTGGGACAATGAACGGCGCGCCCTGTCGCGCCAGCTGCACGACAGCCTCGGCTCGTCGCTGACGGCGCTGACCATGCACCTGTCGCTGCTGACGCAAAAAATGCCGCAGGAAGCCGCCTTGCTCGACCGCGCCGCGACCATGAAGCAATTGCTGCTGAACGTGATCGAGACCAACCGGCAAATGCAGATGAAGCTGTGGAACGACAAGCTGGAGTTTCTCGGTGTCAATGTGGCGCTGGGCGAGCTGGCCGCGCAATTTGCGGAACAGCACAAGATCACCGTGCGCTGCAGCCTGCCCGAAGATGAGTTGATTTGCCCGCGCAACGTGGGCGTGGCCCTGCTGCGCACCCTGGAAGAGGCGCTCGGCAACATCGCCGCGCACGCCCATGCCACGCAAGTGGACATCATCATCGACGACAATGACGAGGCGCTGATGATGACCGTCAAGGATAACGGCAGCGGCTTGCCGGCCAGCGGCACCGTCGAAATGAGCAAGCACGGCCTGCGCTCCGTACGCGAGCGCGTGCATTACCTCGGTGGCAGCCTGAGCCTGGCGAGCAATCCCCAGGGCGGCACGGCCCTGACCGCCGTCTTGCCGCGCATTAGCCCGAAAGAATAATCCTTGCCAGGCCGCATCGGGCCGGAACACCGCCGGGCGCCCTGATCCGCTGAACGACACAACGACAGGAGACCGCATGCAACGACTGATCCCCACCGTGCTGGCAGCGCTGCTGGCCATGGGCGCCGCCCAGGCCGCCGACAAGACCGTGCCGCCGCCGGAAACCGTGGACAAGCTGGCATGGCTGGCCGGCTGCTGGAACGTCGACGGCGCCGAGCCCGGTTCCGGAGAACAATGGAGCACGGCCGCCGGCGGCACCATCCTCGGCACCAGCCGCACCGTCAAGGGCGGCAAGACGACGGCCTTTGAATTCGTGCAGATCCGCCTCACCGACCCGGGCCAGCTGGCCTACATCGTGCAGCCGTCGGGCCAGCCGCCCGTGATCTTCAACCTGCTGCGCCAGGACAAGCCGAATGAATTCATCTTCGCCAACCTCGACAATGACTTCCCAAGCCGCATCGTCTACCGCCAGGACAGCGAGCGCATCTTGCACGCCAGCATCACCGGCACCTTGAAGGGCAAGCTCACCACGATAGACTTCCCCATGACACGGGGCCGCTGCGAAGCGGCGCCCGTCGCGCGCGGCAAATAAAAAGGGGCCTCGCGGCCCCTTTTTGCTCTGACATCAGCCAAGTTAATGCAACTTGACCTGCGGCGTGCTGCGCTTGATCAGGAAACGGCCCATGGCCATGACGGCCGTGCGCACGCTGCCCAGTACGGCGTTGTGGTGCATCAGGTGCAGGCTGACATACATCATGCGCGCGATAAAGCCTTCCACGAACCAGCTCAGGCCCTTCAGGGAACCCATCAGGGTGCCCACCGAGGTGGTGCGGCCAAACGAGACGAGCGAACCGTAATCGAGGTATTCGTACGGCTTGGTTTGCGGCGGCTTGCCCTTCGCCTGCAGCAGGAACGTTTTCAGCAGGTAATCGGCTTGCTGGTGGGCCGCCTGGGCGCGCGGCGGCACCAGCTTGCCGTCGGGCCCCATGCAGGCGGCGCAGTCGCCCAGCGCGAAGATATTCGCATGGCCCTGCACGTTGAGCATGCCCGTCACTTCCAGCTGGCCGGCGCGGTTGGTCGGCAAGCCCAGGGTAGCCAGGAATTCCGGCGCGCGGATGCCGGCGGCCCACACGCAGATGTCGGCCGCATAGCTGGTGCCGCTGGCCACCGTCACCTTGTCGGGGTCGATGGACGTCACGCGCGTATCGGTCACCACGGTGATGCCGTGCTGGTGCAGCAGTTTCGAGGCGGCGATGGAGACGCGCTCGGGCAGCGGCGCCAGGATGCGCGGCGCCCCTTCCAGCAGGGTGATGCGCACATCCTTGATGGCGTTGAGATTCTGAAAGCCATAGGCGGCATACACGCCGCTCGCTTCGCGCAATTCGGCCGCCAGTTCCACGCCCGTGGCGCCGCCGCCGATGATGACGATGTCGACGCCGGGATGGCCCGCGTCGCCCTGGCGCTGCTCGGCCATGGCCAGCAGCTTCAACAGGGTCAGACGGAAACGTTCCGCGTCTTCCGTGGCGTTCAGGGAAATCGTGTTTTCCTTGGCGCCGGGCACGCCGAAGTAATTCGAGGTGCTGCCCACGGCCAGCACCAGCTGGTCGTAGCTGACCTGGCGCTGCGGCAAGAGCTGTTCATCCTTGTCGGTGGCGATGGCGCCCACCGTCAGGCTGTTCGAAGCGGCATCGAGCGCGGTCAGGGGGCCATAGACATAGGTAAAACCATTGTCATGCGCCAGCATCTGGTACGACAGGCCCTCCTGGTGAATATCCAGGGTGCCGGCCGCCACTTCATGCAGCGACGGCTTCCAGATATGGTACAGGCGGCTATCGACCAGGGTTACCTGGCCGGGGCCGAGCTTGCGGCTGAGTTTGCAGGCCAGCTCCAGGCCGCCTGCACCTCCTCCTACGATTACGATTTTACTGTGCAAAAATCCTCCTGCGTGTTAATCCCTGTGCCCGTTACCGTTACCACGGCCGTTGCCGTTGCCGTTGCCATGGCCTTTGCCCGGCTTGTTGTCATGCTTGTCATAGTGCTTGTCATGCTTGTCATGCTTGTCATCATGACGGCTGCGGTCGCCGTAATCGGGACGGCCATGATCGCCATGTTGCTGGCGGTAACGGGGCACATACTGGTTGTTATACCAACTATCTTGAACGAAATATACCTCTTGGTTACAGGCATTATACTTGCGGCAGTGCTTGGACCAGTTTTTCGCATGGCCGGGCGGCACGCGCAAATAGATGGGCCGGGCCGAATAGTATTGCGGGCGCTGCACGATGACGGGCTGGGCATAGATCAATTGCGGCGCGGGATAGTCGCCTATGTCGAGGCGTCCGTAAAAGCCCGGCTGGCCGACGGTGACGGAGACGCCGACCTGGGCGACGGCGGCGGTAGCTGCCGACAGCAGGACGGCGGCGAGAATGAGGGTTTTCATGAGGACACTCCTTTTATCAGTTATGTCCCAATTGTAGACCTTGTGCGACCAACTGTTTGTTCGCAAGGACACATAAGGTACGCCGTGGCAAACTCACCACAGCTTGCCCAAAGGCACGACCAAGCCGCTGAACAGCGACCAGTCCGGCGACGCCGCCGTCAAGCCGCGCGCCATGCCGATATCGATGGCCAGCCGTGGCGTGGGACTGTAGGTGGCGGCCAGCAACAATTGTGCCGTGGCCGGTGCTCCGCGCAGGCGCGTGCCCGACACTTCCGCCGTGCCGCCCCAGCGCTCGCTGACGGGCGTGGAAAAAGAGGCCGCCCAGCCCGTTTGCACCCTGCCCGTGCCAGGGCCGGATGCCCCCAGGCGCGTGGCGTTCAGATTGGCGTCCACGTGCACGGCGCCCAGGTCGCGGCTGAGAATGCCGTTCAGCGAGAGATCGCTCTTGCCGCTGCCGATGCTGTCCTTGGCCGTGGGCAACTTCCAGCCCAGTTCCAGGCCCAGCGCCGTGGCGCCGTCGAGCAAAAAGGCGCGCTTGAGCACCACCGTCGTGTCGCCCACGCCCGTTTCGCGCCGGCCCGTACCGTCGCGCGCGCGCACGAAGCCCTCGCCTTCGAGCAACACACCCCATGCGGGCGTGAACGCCAGCTTGAAGGTGTACGGCAGGCTGGCGCGGCGCGTGTCGTCCGTTTTCGACAGCAGGCCGCCCGCCTCGAATTCCAGCTGGCCCGGCACGGGCAGCTGGGCGGGACTGGCGACGGAAGGCCGGTAAGGCAGGACGGGATCGCCCTGCTGCGCCTGCGCCACAGGCGCCAGGGACAGCAGAAATAAGCAAAGCAAGCGGGGAGACGGCATGAAAGACCCGGAAGTGGCAAACGCGCAATAGCGACAGCCTACCACCGCCGCGCCGATTGCGCCCGAGCCAGCCGCTGTCAGGCCAGGCGCCGCACGTCCTGCCGGGCGGGCGGCACTGGCCGGCGCAGCGGCGTGACGTTGCTCGATGTCGGCACGGCGATGCGTTCGGCCTGGGCATGCAGGCGGAATACGCCCACGAGTTCCGTCAGGGTCTGCGCCTGGTCTTGCAGCGATTCGGCGGCCGCCGCCGCCTCTTCCACCAGGGCCGCATTCTGCTGCGTCACCTGGTCCATTTGCAGCACGGCCTGGTTGACTTGCTCGATGCCGGCGCTTTGTTCCGCGCTGGCGGCCGTGATTTCCTGCATGATGTCGGCCACCTGGCGCACGCTGGCGACCACTTCATCCATCGTCCTGCCCGCGTCATGCACGAGTTTGGAGCCGATTTCGACCTGTTCGACGGAGTCGCCGATCAGGGTCTTGATTTCCTTGGCGGCACTGGCCGAACGCTGGGCCAGGCTGCGTACTTCGGATGCCACGACGGCAAATCCCCGCCCTTCCTCGCCCGCCCGGGCCGCTTCCACGGCCGCGTTCAAGGCCAGGATATTCGTCTGGAAGGCGATGCCGTCGATGACGCTGATGATATCGACGATCTTGCGCGACGACGCGTTGATCGATTCCATGGTCTGCACCACCTGCCCCACCACGGCGCCGCCCTTGCCGGCCACGTCGGACGCGGCGCCGGCCAGCGCATTGGCCTGGCGCGCGTTATCCGCGTTCTGCCGCACGGCCGACGTCAGCTGTTCCATCGAGGACGCCGTTTCTTCCAGCGAACTGGCCTGCTCTTCCGTGCGCGACGACAGGTCGAGGTTGCCCTGGGCGATTTCGCTGGAGGCCGTATTGATGGTGTCCGTGCCCGAGCGCACCTGACTGACGATGCCCACCAGCTTGTCGCGCATGGCTTTCATGGCGAACAGCAGGCTGGTGCTGTCATGGCTGGCCGTGCGGATATCGATGGTGAGGTCGCCCTCGGCGATGGCGCCGGCGATCCTGACGGCGTACGCCGGCTCGCCGCCGAGCTGCCGCGTCAGTCCGCGCGTGATCAGCGCCCCCAGCGCCAGGCCGGCCGCCATGCTGCCCAACACCAGCGCGATCATGAAGCTGCGGCTGGCCTGGTACACGCCCGATGCCTGCTCGGAAGCCGCCTTGGCGCGCTCTTCCTTCTGCAGCGAAAGTTTATCCAGCATACCGTCGAGTTCATCGGCATGCTGGCGCGTCTTGTTGAGCAGTTCGACCAGTTGCGCGCTGCGCTGGGCCAGCGGCTCGGCCGCCGCCAGGGCCAGCGCCTGCTGCATGGTGGCAATGTACTCGGCTTCGACAGCGGTGAAGCGGGCAAACAGTTCCTTGGCGGCCGGCGTGACGAACAGCGGCTGGGCCTTGGCCAGGTAGCTTTTATTCAACTCGAGGAATTTGGCGATGTCGGCCTGGCGCGTGGCGCGCTCTTCGGCAGTGGTGGCCAGCAAGAAATTACTGCGCGCACGGCCCACCTTGATCAGGGCGATGTTGGCTTCCTTGATGTACGACAGCCCCAGCAGTTCATGGTTGTACATCTGCCCCGCCATGGTATCGATCTTGCCCATGTTGAAGATGCCGATGCCGGCCACGATGGCCCCCATCAGCGCAACGCAAAAAAAAGCCGCCAGCAAGCGCGTTCCCACCCTCATCCGGTTCAACATGATTTCCCCCATAGACTGGCCGACACTCGATGCAACTGGAGCGTACCGACTTGAATATAAAGAAAAATCGCTGAAAAAAATCCTCGGATTGTCACTAAACAACAATTCCTTGATTTATAGCAACATGCAAGACGGCTTGCCATGCTAGGCAAGCCGTCGGGTCTATCCGCGCCTGCCGGGCATCAATGCCCGCCGTGCGCCGCTGGCTTGCGCACCGTCATCTCCACGCCGCCCTTGGCCGGCGGCTTGCCCGCGCCCTGGCCGCGCACGGGTTCCGGCAAGGCGCCCGCCCACTCGTACGCCACGCTGCCTGCCGGGTGCTTGTACCAGCCCGGGTCGCGGTAATCGCCGGGTTTCTGGTCCTTGCGCACCTTCACCGTGGTAAACATGCCGCCCATGCCGATGGCGCCGAAGGGGCCGTCGCCGGCCATCATGGGCAAGGTATTGTCGGGAATCGGCATCTGCATCTCGCCCATGTCGGCCATGCCACGCTCGCCCATCACCATGTAGCCGGGCACGAGCTGGTTGACCTTCGCCGCCACGCCCTGGTGGTCGACGCCGATCATGGTGGGCACGTCATGCCCCATGGCATTCATCGTGTGGTGCGACTTGTGGCAGTGGAAAGCCCAGTCGCCCAGGTCCGTGGCCGTGAATTCCACGGCACGCATCTGGCCCACGGCGATATCGGTCGTCACTTCGGGCCAGCGCGATTCGGGGCGTGTCCAGCCGCCATCCGTGCCCGTCACCTCGAATTCATGGCCATGCATGTGGATCGGGTGGTTGGTCATGGTCAGATTGCCCACGCGCACGCGCACCTTGTCGCCCTGACGCACGACCATGGGGTCGATGCCGGGGAAGACGCGGCTGTTGAAGGTGAACAAATTAAAATCCGTCATGGTCATGATCTTCGGCGTGTAGCTGCCGGGATCGATGTCGTAGTTGCTGAGCAAGAAGACGAAATCGCGGTCCACCTTCATGACATTCGGGTCTTTCGGGTGCGTGACCCAGAAACCCATCATGCCCATGGCCATCTGCGTCATTTCGTCCGCATGCGGGTGGTACATAAAGGTGCCGGGCCGCTTGGCGACGAATTCATAGACGAAAGTCTTGCCGGGAGGAATGCCCGGCTGGGTCAGGCCCGTGACGCCATCCATGCCGTTCGGCAAGCGTTGGCCATGCCAGTGCACGCTCGTGTGTTCCGGCAACTTGTTGGTGACAAAGATGCGCACCCGGTCGCCCTCCACCACTTCGATGGTGGGACCGGGCGACTGGCCGTTGTAGCCCCACAGGTTCGCTTGCATGCCGGGCGCCAGTTCGCGCACGACGGGTTCGGCCACCAGATGGAATTCCTTGACGTTGTTGTTCATGCGCCAGGGCAAGGACCAGCCATTCAGGGTGACGACGGGGTTGTACGGGCGCCCGTTCGGCGGCGGTGGCGGCGCTTTCGTGTCCGCGCCGGCCATGCTGACGGCTTCCGGCAGGGACGCCGCCCCCACGCGGCTGACCGCTGCCGCACTCAGGGCGACGGCGCCCGCATTCATGAAAAAGTTTCTACGTGTAATCATCATTATTCCTTTGCCGCAGTTGCCACACCTGGGCCGCTGCCATTGATGGCCGATTGCAATTCAGTTTGGGCGATCCAGAAATCGCGCTGGGTCTCGATCGCGCTGTTCACGCTGGCAACCTGCTCGCGCGCGTCGGCCAGCAGTTCGAAGACGCTGGCCAGCATGCCGTTGTAACGCAGCAATACTTCATGCGAGATCGTCTTGCGCAGCGGCACAACCTCATCGCGGTAGTGGCGCGCCAGATCGTAGGCCGTGCGGTAGCTCGAATACGCCTCGCGCACCTCCGAGCGGGCCCGCACCGCCGTGCCCGCCGTGCGCTGCAGCGACTGCTCGTACAAGGCTTGCGCCTTGGCGTTGCGCGCCGAACCCCAGTCGAACAGGGGCAGTTCCAGCGATACTTCATAGCCGTTTTCGCGCGGCGCCTCGCTCGTGCTCTTGTTGCTGTAGCCCACGTCGAGCACATTGACGAAACCCGTCACCTTGGACAGGCCCAGCGCGTCGGCCGTCGCATGGGCGTCGAGTTTCGCTCTTTGCACGTCGAGCCGCTGCTCCATCGCCTGCGCCTCGATATTGCCGGCCTCCGCCGCCCGGGCCGGCAAGTCTGGCAGGCGCGACGGCAAAGTAAAGCTGGTCTGCTTGCCCCACAAACCCAGCAAGCGCGTCAGGTGCTCGCGCGTGGCGCTGGCCTGGTGGCGCGCGCGGGCCAGGTCGCTGACGGCGTCCGCATAAAACACTTGCTGGCGCGCCTGGTCGAGGCGGCTCCAGTTGCCCGCCTGCCGCAGGCGCGTGGCCAGTTCGGCGCCCGCCTCGGCCGACAGCAGCGCGCGCTGCATGAATGCTTCCGTCTGCACGGCGGCCACGGCATTGAAGTAGGCGCGGCGCGTCTCAAGCGCCAGCTGCACGGCGCTGCCGGCGGCCTGCAGCTTGGCTTGCTCGAAACGGCCCCGCTCGATATTCACGCGCATCGGCATGGTCAGCAGTCCCGCCAGGTCGAAGCTGACACCCCGGTCGATTTCATTGCCGTGGCTGCCGTGCGAGCGGCCGAACGACAGGCCGGGATTGCGCAAGCGCCCCGCCTGCACCAGGTCCGCCTCGGACGCGCCCAGTTCGGCCAGCGCCACCTTCATGCCGCGGTTGTTCATCAGGGCGATGCGCACGGCGCTGTCGGCGTCCAGCGGCTGAGCCAGCAGGGAGGCCAGTTTTTCTTCGCCGCCCTTGTCCGTCAATGCCGCCGGGGCGCCCGTGCGGGCGTCGGCTAGCGCGGACACCGCCTGCATGCCGCCATCGGGGCTGAAGCTGGCGCAGCCGCTGAGCAGCAAGGCGGCCGCCAGGGCCAGCGGCGTCAGGCAAGTTGATTTTGTGAAACGTGCCATCTCAGTGTCCTTCATGCTGGTGTTGCGGGGCGGGCTGGGCGGCCGGCTTGGCATCGGGCTTCTCCATCGGCATCTTGTGCCCTTCCATCTTGTGCCCTTCCATCTTGTGGCCGTCCATCTTCATCATGCCCATGTGGCCGCCGGCCTTGCCGACCTTCTCGTTGACGGCGCGCCAGGTCTGGTCGGGCGTGGCGTCCTCCTCGGCGGCGGGACGGTAGCCGGCGAAGGCGGAGCGATAGGTGGGGGCCGGCACGGGCGCTTGCGCGTCTTGCGGGGCGGATGGGGGCCGCGATTGCGCGGCGGCGGCCAGCGGCAGCGAGGCAAGCGCAACGCCGGCGGCCAGCGCGAGGCTGAATAATTGCTTCATGGTATTCCTTGAATGACAGGGTATGGCGCGGCGGGCGCGCGACTGGAACGCTGGCGCGGCCAAAGCAACGTGCAGGGACGTGCGACGACGGCACCGCCAGGTTCAACGGGCGGTCAGGCGGAGCGCGTGCTTCTCGGGGGACGTTCAGGGCCGGAGGGGATGTGCCCGGCGAACAGGGAATCGGGCGCCAGCGCCGGGGGCGGCGCGCGCAGGGTCAAGGCGTGCAAGGCAGGCATGCCCGGCGGCGCCGTGGCGCCCACCGTGCAGGCGCCATGGTTGCTGCAATCGTGGCCAGGGTGGCCGGCGCCGGCGCCGGCGCCGCCATCGTCCATGGCCATGTGCAGCGGCTGGTCCTGCATGTGGGACATGCCGGCCATGTCGCCCATGTCGTGGCACTGGGGCGCCTGCATGGCCTCGGCGGCGACCGTGACCGCTGCCGCCCGCTCATCCACGCAGCAGCTGCGCATGGCCGACGCAAAGCCCTGCAAGGGCAGCGTGACGGCAAGCAGCCAGAGCAGCGAGCGGGCGAGAAAGCGGAAAAAGGCACGGTTCATGGCAGGACTATAAACCTTCCCACATGAGGAAGGTCAAGTGCCTATTTGATCTCGCCGGCCCTGCGTCAGCCAGATAATGTAGGTGCCGTAGTAGCCCTGCCCTTCCAGGATGACCTGGCCATCGGCAAAATAGATTTTCTCCACTTTATTGACGGTAAAATACGCGCGGCCATCGGCCGCCTCCACGTCGCCCAAGCAACGGGCGCGGGGCCGGCAGTAGCCGCTGGCGCGCCCGATGGCCCACATCAGGTCGCCGATCATGAAGTCGTCAATCATGTCGGCCAGCAGCGGCCGGTGGCCCGCCAGCATGGCCGTGATGTCGGGATAGCCGGCCTGCATGAGCTCGGGCAAGTCGCTTTCCTCGTGCTGCAGGTCGTCTTCGCGGCAATCCTGCACGAAACTGTTGAACGGTTCGTCGAGCAGTCCCGCGAGCGCCGCTTCCGGCACGCTCAGGCGGAACGGGTGCAGCGGCAGCACGCTGTGCTGGCCGTAATTGAGTTCGCGGCAGTCGAGCAAGGCCAGCGGGTGGGGCTGATCACGGACCTCGCAGCGGATGCCAAGTTCTTGCTCAAACGTCATCAATATTCACCGTCGCCATGCACTTTGTCCCCGTTGTACACCATCAGGGCCATATGGTAAGCGCTGGCGGGAAAACGGGACAGGCTCAGATGCAACAGAAAACAACGGATCAGTTCATCCCGCGCGGCACGCCCGTCAGGCGGGTTCCGTGATGCCCACGCAATTGCGGCCGTTTTCCTTGGCCACGTACAGGGCCGCGTCGGCGGCCAGCAGCACCGCGTCCGTGCTGCGCTCGCCGTGCGACGACGAGACCACGCCCAGCGAGACCGTGATGGCGCCCGCGCCGGGAATCACGGCGGCGGCCACCTTGGCGCGCAGGCGCTCGGCCACCTGCATGGCCACGTCCAGGTCCGCATCGGGCAGCAGCATGATGAATTCGTCGCCGCCATTGCGGCACAGTACGTCGGCATCGCGCGAACAGGCGCGCATCAGCTGCGCCAGGCGCAGGATGACGTCATCGCCCACGGCATGGCCCCAGCGGTCGTTGACTTGCTTGAAATGGTCGATATCGATGGCGATGACGGAAAACGGCCGCGCCTGCGCCTGCCAGGCGTCCAGCGCCGCCGCCATGCCGCGCCGGTTCGACAGGCCCGTCAGCGGGTCCGTCTCCACGTCCGTCTTCAGCTTGCCGATCTTGTTCTGCAACAACGCCAGCCCCTTCAACAGGGCTTTCTTGATCTGCGCCGCTTCCACATACCACGAGCGGATGGCGGCGATGTGTTCGGCCGTGCCGGGCGCGTCCATGCGCCGCGCCCCTTCGGCCAGCTGCACCAGGGGCCGCGAAATCAGGCTGGCCAGCCACCAGATGAATGGCAGGCTCAGCAAGGCGATCGGCAGGGAATGCCATACCGTGTCGGCCATCAGCTGGTTCAGCGGGGCCAGGGTCATGGCCGTGGGCCGCTGCGCCACGATGCCCCAGCCCGTCGACGGCATGACGGCGTAGCCGGCCAGCATGTCCACGCCCAGGCTGTTGTCCATGCGCCGGTTGCCGCCGCCCCGCTGCGCGATGATGGCGTCGATCACTTCATTGCGGCCGGCCACGTCGCCCAGGCGCTCGGGGTCCGGGTGGTACAGCAGGCGCCGGTTCTGGTCGACCACGTACAGATACGAACCGTCGCGGTAATAATGCTGGCCCAGCATGGTGTACAGGATGTTTTTCTGTTTCAGGTAGATGCTGCCGCCCACATAACCGAGGTAGCGGCCATCCTTGCCAAGGATGGGATGCGAGACGAAGACCACCAGGTTGCCCGCCGAGGAGACGTACGGCTGCGTGACCAGCGGGCGCCGTTCGCGCAGCGCCTGCGCGGCGCCGGCCGAATCGAGCGTGCGGTTTTTCAGTGCCAGGGTTTCCGGCGAGACGCCCAGCACCTTGCCCTGGGCATCGACGATGAGCACGGAATTGAAGCTGTTCGTCTGCAGGCGCAGGCGCTGCGCTTCTTCCGTCAGCCATTGCTCGTCGCCCATGCGCGAGGGCAGGCTGCCGGCGCTGTAGGCCAGCTGCTGGCGCGCCGACTGCAGGAAGTCCTCGGCCGTGCTGGCCAGCTTGCTCGCGTAGGCGTGGTTCGCTTCCAGGGTGGTATCGATCAGCAGCTGGCGCTGCACGCTGTAGCTGGCATAGAAGGTGTTGGCCAGCGACACCAGGGCGCTGGCGAAGGCCACGAGCACGATCAAACGGCGCAAGTTCATGCGCGGAACAGGTTTAGTCCACATGGAGTCGGCAGGAAATTGGAAAGTATTGCGCTAAAGAAAGAGCGCATTATACCGAGACAGCCGTGGCAATATTGAAATCCTGGCATCGTTGGTCAAAGAATCTGAACAAGCGGCAACGCTGAGCGCTGCCGCCTTGACATGCATCAAGCGTGGATCGCGTGCTTGCGGACCCAGTCCACGTAGCGCTGCATCCACCCCTGGAAGAAGCCGAGGCTGGCCGGGCCGATGCCGCCGTGCTCGTCGAACAGGCCGTCCTTGGCCTGGATAAACATTTCAGGCTGCCCCAGCAGCGGCACGTCCAGGTAGGCGAGCACATTGCGCAAATGCTGCTGCGCCAGGGCCGTGCCCGTGGCACCGACGGAGACGCCCAGCACGGCACCGGGCTTGCCGCCCCACACGCTCTGGCCATACGGACGCGAGCCGTGGTCGAGGGCGTTTTTCAGCACGCCGGGGATCGAGCGGTTGTATTCGGGGGTGAGGAAGAGCAAGGCTTGCGATGCAGAAATATCGGATTTCAGGCGCAGCACCTGCTCGGCCTGCGCGCCATCGTCGTCCTGGTTGTACAGCGGCAAGTCGCCGATCTCGATATGTTTAAAGGAAAACTCGGGCGGCGCCAGCTTGATGATGGCGTCGGCCAGCTTGCGGTTGAAGGAATCCTTGCGCAGGCTGCCGACGATGATTGCGACTTGATATTGGCTCATGAAAGTCCCCGAAAACGGTTAAAGAAAAGCCCTGGAGTGAAGCTCACACCAGGGCTATCTTGCCACACAATCATCGGGTTCGCGCGCTAGCGTGCGGACTGCGCCAGGCCTCGGTACTCGCGGTAATAACGCCCACCAAGATTGGTCAGCACCTCGTAGCCGATGGTCTTGGCCATGGCCGCCACGGCATCGACCGGGTGCTCGGCACAGATCAGGTCGACCAGGCTGCCCGGCGCGACGCGCTCCTGCGCGATGGCGCTCACGTCCAGGGTGATGGAATCCATCGAGATGGCGCCGATCTGCGGCACTTTCACGCCATCGACGATGGCCAGGCCCTGGTTGCTCATGCTGCGCAGCCAGCCATCGGCATAGCCGACGGAAACCGTGGCCACCTGGCGCGGTTCGCTGGCCGTGTAGCGGCGGCTGTAGCCCACGTGGTCGCCGGCGGCAATCGTGCGCGTCTGCATGACCTTGCCCTGCAGCCGCACCACGGAGCGCAGCGGATTCGGCTCACCGCCCTGCGGCCCGATGCCGTACAGGGCCGCGCCGGGGCGCACCAGGTCGAAGTGATAATCGGGCGACAAGAAGATGCCCGAGGAATTGGCCAGGCTGGCGCGGTATTGCGGCAAACGGGCGCGGATGGCGGTGAAACGGGCCAGCTGCTCGCCATTCATCGGGTTGGCGCGCTCGTCGGCGCAAGCCAGGTGGCTCATGACATAGCGCACCTTGATGCCATCGAGAAAGTGCGGGTCCAGCAGCCAGGCGTCGATTTCCCGCGGCGACAGGCCCATGCGCGACATGCCCGTGTCCACCTGCACGATGGCGTCCAGCGCGGTGCCCAGCGCTTGCGCATGCGCGCGCCAGCCCGCCACCTGCGGCTCGCTGTTGAGCACGGGGATCAGGCCATGGGCCGTGAATTCGCCTTCCGTGCCGACGGGCGGGCCGTGCAGCACGAAGATGGCCGCGTCCGGCGCCACGTGCGGGCGCAGGCTGATGCCCTCTTCCAGGTGGGCCACGAAGAAATGGCGGCAACCCTCTTCATACAGGGCCGCGCCCACTTGCGCGGCGCCCAGGCCATACGCGTCGGATTTCACGACGGCCGAGCAGGCGGCCGGGTGCGCCTTGTCGCGCAGCAAGCGGTAGTTGGCGCGCACGGCATCGAGGTCCACCGTCAGGATGGCGCCGCTACGTTCCTTTGGAGGCATGCTTCCCGCCATCTCAGGCTCCCGCGTATTGCAGCTTGCCGCCGCGCTGCGCGCCGCTGTAGCGGCTGACGGACAGGTCGTCGGCCAGGATGGCCGGCTTTTTCGACGACATCAGGTCGGCCAGCAATTGCGCCGAACCGCAGGACATGGTCCAGCCCAGGGTGCCGTGGCCCGTGTTGAGGAACAGGTTGCGCAGCGGCGTGCGGCCGACGATCGGCGTGCCGTCCGGCGTCATCGGGCGCAAGCCCGTCCAGAACGTGGCATCCATCGTGTTGCCGCCGCCGGGGAACAGGTCGTTGACGACCATTTCCAAGGTTTCGCGGCGGCGCGGGTTCAGGTTCAGGTTGTAGCCGGCGATTTCCGCCATGCCGCCCACGCGGATGCGGTCGTCGAAACGCGTCACGGCGATTTTATAGGTTTCATCGAGGATGGTCGACACGGGCGCCTTGGCCGCGTTGACAATGGGCACGGTGATCGAATAGCCTTTCAGCGGATACACGGGGATGTCGAGCAGCGGCTTCATGAAGCCCGTCGAGTAGGAACCGAGCGCCACCACATAGGAATCGGCCTTGACGATTTCCGCGCCGCATTGCACGCCGGCGATTTCGTCGCCCTGCGTCAGCAATGCATCGATCGAGACGCCATAGCGGAACTTCACGCCCAGCGCCTCGGCCATCTCGGACAGACGCGTGGTAAACAGCTGGCAATCGCCCGTTTCATCGTTGGGCAGGCGCAAGCCGCCGAACAGCTTATCCTTGACGGCTTCGAGGGCCGGCTCGGCACGTGACAGCTCATTGCGCTGCAGCACTTCATACGGCACGCCCGCGTCTTTCAACACTTCGATATCCTTGGCGGCGTCGTTGTATTGCTTTTCGGTGCGGAACAATTGCATCGTGCCTTGCTGGCGGCCTTCATACGTGATGCCGGCCTCGGCGCGCAGCACCTTGAAGCAGTCGCGGCTGTATTCGGCCAGGCGCACCATGCGTTCCTTGTTCACGGCGTACGCTTCCGGTGTGCAATTACGCAACATCTGCCACATCCATTTCAGCTGGGCGGCGCTGCCGTCGAGCGAGATGGCCAGCGGTGCGTGGCGCTGCATCATCCACTTCACGGCTTTCAGGGGAATGCCGGGTGCAGCCCATGGCGAAGCGTAGCCAGGCGAGATTTGCCCCGCATTCGCGAAGCTGGTTTCCAGTGCCGGGCCCGGCTGGCGGTCGATGACGGTCACCTCATGTCCTGCCTTGGCCAGATAGTAAGCACTGGTGACGCCGATGACGCCGCTACCCAGAATCACGATACGCATAGTTTCCTCATTATATTTTTTAGGCTGACGCCAGATTAACCGCTATCATATTGGGAAAGAGCCAGTATTTGTTCACGTATAAATCGAGATATTCAGCAATAAATCATGAGAATCCTTAAAGAATCGGCACGTGGCCTCGACAAGCTGGACCGCCACATCCTGCGCATCCTGCAACAGGATGGCCGCATCTCGATGAAAGACCTCGGTGAACAGGTAGGGCTGTCCATCACGCCCTGCATCGAGCGGGTCAAGCGCATGGAGCGCGACGGCGTCATCACGGGCTATCACGCCAAGGTGAACCCGGCCGCGCTGGGCGCCAAGCTGCTCGTCTTTGTAGAGATTACTCTCAATCAAAAGTCGGCGTCCGCCTTCGAGCAATTCCGCCGCGAAGTGCTGCAGATTCCCGAAGTGCAGGAATGCCACCTGGTGTCGGGCGACTTCGATTACCTGATCAAGGCGCGCATCCATGAAATGGCCGAATACCGCAAGCTGCTGGGCGACATGCTGCTGCAGCTGCCGGGCGCCGCGCAATCGAAAAGCTATGTGGTGATGGAAGAAATCAAGGAAACCCTGGCGCTGTCGACCGACGTGCTGCAGAGCCGGTAAAAGTACCGCCAGCCGGCACCACCGGCATCATTTTTTGCGCCTTTGTATAATCTTGTAGCACATTCGTGGCGACGCAAGCACACTCCCGGCATGACATCACGCCCGTCCCCTCTGAGATTGGAAGCAGTGATGCACACCGGGAGTCCCTATGAACACATTGATCAAACTGGCAGCTTCCTGCCTCGCGGGCCTGGCCGTGGCCATGTGCACCGCCAGTGAATACAAGGTCAACCGCGCGCCCGACAACGGCGCCATCTATCAGAACATCAAGGTGGGCAAGACCACCCGCCTCGACCTCGACGCGGCCCTGGGCAACGCCACCGTCGTCAGCTTCGATCCCGGCTATGAAGTCTGGGTCTACAAGAACCAGCTGCAAGCGCCCAAAGTGACGCGGCTGATCCCCCTGCTGGGAGAAAAAGGCACGCGCGAAGTGGCCGTCATGTTCGACCAGGCGGGTGTCGTGAAGAAATTCCGCATACACGAGCCGCGCAAGTAGGCGCACAGCGAACGGGCGCCGCCTGCCACGCTGGCTGGCTATACTGGCTGCTGGTTTCCGCCGTCCACCGCCCACCTACCCAGCAAGGAGTTCCCATGCGCCTGCCCTTGATCGCTCCGCAAGACCTGACGCCCGAACAGCAGCCGCTGTATGACGATATGCGCAAAGGCATCACCAGCAATTTCAACGATTTCATCGCCGTGCGCGAAGACGGCGCCCTGATGGGGCCATGGAATCCATGGCTGCACGAACCTGCCATCGGCAAGGCCATCTGGGACCTGACCCTGGCCATGACGGCCAACGCCACCTTGCCCGACAAGGTGCGCCAGATTGCCATCCTGGTAGTCGGCGCGCGCTACAACGCCGCCTATGAAATCTATGCCCACATCGCCGTCGCGGAGCGCGAAGGCATGTCGGCCGAGCGCCTGGCCACGCTGGTGGCCGACGTCAAGCCCGTCGACCTGGACCAGCATGAGAGCATCGCCTACGATCTGGCCTACGCGCTCAGCGGCGGCGGCACGCTGCCGGAGCCGCTGTACCGCCTGGCACTGGCCACCTTTGGCCAGCACGGCACCAACGAGCTGATCTACCTGGTGGGCCTGTACGCGCTGGTCTCGACCACCTTGAACGGCTTCAACGTGCCGGTGCCGGAACGCGACTGAAGGGCCTGGCCCCTCACTTGTCCCGTGCGATGGGGAACGCCAGCGGACGCGCACTTGCTCTACACTGGCGTTTTATCCTCTGCAACCTCCATGCAATTACCTGCAAACCTCGCCCCCATCTCGGTCGAACAAGACTGGCAACACACGACAGCATATCCACCGCTCGGCTTCACCCCGTTCGCCGAGGGCGCGCTGGGCAATGGCGACACGTTCGGCCTGTACTGGCCCATCGGCCGCGAAGCGGCGGAACCGATCGTCGTCGAAACGTGGCACGACGAATGGCGCTTGCAGCCGCACTTTTCCAGCCTGGCGGCGTTTCTGTCAGCCTACGCAAGAGCGGAAGACGAGTACGTCGCCACGCCGTCGCTGGCCGAGGACCCCGCCTCGCCCCGCGCAGCCTATCTGGAGGCCAAGGAACTGATTGCCCAGCGCAAGCCGGACGCGGCTATCGCGCTGCTGGAAGCGGCGCTGGCCATCGTGCCCGAATACACGGACGCTCTGACCTTGCTGCATGGCCAGTACGTGCGCGCGGGCAGAATCGATGACGCCGTCAAGGTGGCCATCCAGGCCATCATCTCTCCACCGTCGTTTGGCGGCCCGCCATTCAAGGCCTTGCAATGGCTGCGCACGCAGCCGGTGCCGGACGGGGAACTTGACCCCATCTGGCGCGCCTGCGGGCAATTGTCGTTCAACTTCGGCGGCAGCAAGGAAAATGCCGATTACCCCGTGCTGCTGGCCGCCATCGACACCTATGTGGAACAAGGCAAGCATGTTTCCGCCTCGACCCTGATGCAGACGTATGCCGAACTGATGAGCGCGGAAACCGTCTCGTTCCAGGAACGCTACGCCTTCGAACCGGCCGCCTTCATCGCGCGGCAAATCGCCGTCAGCGCGCAGCTGCCCAGCGGCAGCCGGGACATGGCGACGCTATGGCTGCCCGACCTGGCCTGATTGCTGCCGGAACAGCTTGCGATACGCCGACGGCGACGTCTGCAAGCTGGACCGGAAATGCTGGCGCAGCGACAGGGCCGTGCCGAAGCCGGCTTCTTGCGCCACGACATCGATCGAGGCCGCGCTTTTTTCCAGCAGGCTTTGCGCATGCGCCAGACGCTGGTTCAGCAGCCATTGCTTGAACGACGTACCCGTCGCCTGGCGGAAGTGGCGCGTAAAATTGCGCCGGCTCATGGCGGCCCGCTCGGCTAGCGCATCGATGCTGTGCGCCATGCCGAGGTTGGCCGTCACGCAGGCGAGCACGTCGGCAAAACGCCCTTCGCTGCCGGACACGGGCAGCGGGCGTTCGATGAATTGCGCCTGCCCGCCCTGGCGGTGCGGCGCCACCAGCAGCCGGCGCGCCACGCGGTTGGCCACCTCGGCGCCCGCCAGTTGGCGCAGCAGATACAGGCAGCAATCGAGGCCGGCCGCCACGCCCGCCGACGTCAGCACGGCCCCATCGTCCACGTACAGCACTTCCCGGTCTACCCTGACCCTGGGATAGCGGGTCGCCAGCCGGTCCGCCATGCCCCAGTGCGTGGCCGCGCTCTTGCCATCCAACAAGCCCGCCTGCGCCAGCGGAAACGCGCCCAGGCACAGGCCCACCATGCGCGCGCCGCGCCCGCTGGCCGCCTGCAACGCCGCGACCAGTGACGCCGGCGCGTCGCGGCAATCGTCGTGCCAGGCCGGCATGATGACGATGTCGGCGCCGTCCAGTCCTTCCAGGCCGAACTCGGGCGTAATGCCGAAGCCGGCCGCCGTGCGCAAGGGCGCGGGGTCGGCGGCACAGACGCGCACGTGGAAAGGCGGCAGATCGGCCTCGTCCGTCTGGGCGCCAAACACGAGACAAGGCACGGACAAGTGGAAAGGCGTCATGCCGTCGAAGGCGATCACGGCCACGCTCAAAGGCGAAGAAGAAGAAATGGTAGGCATGGCCCAATTTTATCGCAGATAGGCCTTCGGGCCACTTTTTGTTTGTGCCGTGCGGCTTGAAAATGGCTGTATCGGGGAAGTCCTTCCTCTTTCAACCATTCAGGAGTCAAGTATGTCCACCACTACCGCACCGCGCCGCGCCCTGCTCGTCATCGACGTGCAAAACGAATACTTCACGGGCGACATGCCCATCGAATATCCGTCCGTCGACATCTCGCTGCCCAACATCGTCCAGGCCATGGCCGCCGCCCGCGCCGCCGGCGTGCCCGTCATCGTCGTCCAGCACGATGCGCCGGAAGCTTCTCCCATCTTTGCAAAAGGCAGCGACGGCTGGCAGCTGCACCCGCAAGTGGCCGCCTTTGCCGCCGACCACCGCATCAACAAGAGCATGGGCAGCGCGTTTGCGGGCACGGACCTGCGCGCCTGGTTGGAGAGCCACGGCATCGACACCCTGACGGTGATCGGCTACATGACGCACAACTGCGACGCGGCCACCATCTACCAGGCCGCGCACGACGGCTTGCAAGTCGAGTTCCTGCAGGACGCCACCGGCACGCTGCCCTACGCCAATGCGGGCGGCACGGCCAGCGCCGAGGAAATCCACCGCGTCTTCAGCAGCGTATTCCACTCGAATTTCGCCGCCGTCGTCAGCACGCAGGACTGGCTCGATGCCGTGCGCGCAGGCAAGCCGCTGGACAAGGACAATATCTACCTGTCGAACCAGCGCGCGCGCAAGGCGGCTGTCGCCGCCTGAGTTGGCTTCTTAAAAGCGCCGGTGCCCGTCATCGGCGTCGCAGCGGCCGCTGAACTTGATCATGCCGTCGACCGTGATCACGCCGCTGCGCCGGTTGATCACCACGGTGGGGCGGTTCAGCGCGTTCAGACGGAAACGGCCGCGGATTTCATCGTGGCCCACGACCAGGTCCATCAGATCCCACCAGCCGTCGTTGCTGTCGCCATGAATCGGTGGAATCAGCTGCTTCGGCAAACGGATCTGCGCCGCGCTGCCCTGGATGCTGACGTTGACGGCCGTATCGAAACGGCTCTTGCCCGTCTCCACAGTGGATTTCTGCACATATTGATGCTTGTCATTGTCCCATTCCATGCCGGAACGATTTTCCATGACGGTTTTTTCTGCCTCGCCATAGCAGACGAGCTGGATGTCATCGCCGCGCCCGGCACGTTCGGCATGCTCATACTGGTCCGCCTGGGCGGCGAAAGCCATGGCAATCAGGATGCTGGATACGGCTGTCATGCTGGTTCTCCAATGCAAGGTAAGGGGGATCAGGTTGCCAGATCACCAAGCTTAGCATAGGCGAAAATCCACCTGCGCCGGCTTGCGAATGGTCAATTCGCGGCGCGATCTGCTACAGTCGCGCTCACGAAAAACCTGCCGGATGCCTGACGATGCGAAGATTGACACCGACCGCCCTGCTGGCGCTGACAACGTTCCTGCTGGCCACGGCCGCCCTGGTACTGGCGGGCCTGAACGACAAACTGGCCCCGGCCGACGTAATCGTCGTGCCTGGCAACACGATCCTGCCCGACGGCACGCCCAGCCCCCGCCTGCAGGCGCGGCTCGACGCGGCGCTGACGCAATTCCAGGCACACCGGGCGCCGCACATCCTCGTCAGCGGGGCCACGGGCAAGGAAGGGTTCGACGAGGCCGCATCGATGGCCCGCTATCTGCAATCGCGCGGCGTGCCGGCCGGCGCCATCCTTGAGGATAATCAAGGCTGGACCACGGATGCCACGGCCCGCAACGCGGCGGCATTGATGCGCGCACGCGGCTGGAAGACAGCCATGGTCGCCACGCAATACTTTCACGTGCCCCGCTTCCGGCTGGCTTTGGAACGGGCCGGCATCGCCGTCAGCGGCAACGTGCACGCGCCCTATTTCGAGTTGCGCGACCTGTATTCCGTGCCTAGGGAAACCGTGGGCTACCTTGTGTATTACGTGAAATCCTGAACATGAAGATACTTGCCTTTACCGCCAGTTTTGGCCTGGTGGCCGCATGCGCCGTGCCGTCGATGGCCGCTGCCGATGCGGAGCCGATCGGTGCCGCTGCAAGCCTGTACCTGTTTGGCGCGCTGATGCTGGGGGTGTGCATCGCCGCCTTTGGCGCGCTGGCGCGGCGTGTGGACGTGGCGCATGGCCACTGGCTGTCGACCTGCGTCGGCGCACTGTGCGGCGCGGTGCTGTATGGCAGTTTCGCGCTGGCATTTGCAACGCAATCGATCACGGCGAGCTTTGCCTATGCCGCCAGCGCCCTGTGCACCGCAAGCGCGGCCCTGTTGCTGCCGGGCCTGCTAAAGCGTGTGGCAAGGCTTATGGCAAGGCCAGGCCAGTGAGCAGTCACTCGCTCCAGTCGCGTGAGCGTTCCACCGCGCGCTGCCATTTATGCAAGCGCGTCAGCCGCTCGTCGGCCGCCATGGCCGGCTCGAATCGGCGCCCCACCTGCCACTGGGCGGCGATCTCGTCCTGCGAGGCCCAGAAGCCCACGGCCAGGCCCGCCAGGTAGGCGGCGCCCAGGGCCGTCGTTTCCGTCACCACGGGGCGCACCACGGGCACGTTCAAGATGTCGGCCTGGAACTGCATCAGCATGTCGTTGCGTGCCGCGCCGCCATCCACGCGCAATTCCGATAGCGCAATGCCCGCGTCGTCCTGCATGGCGGACAACACATCGACGTTCTGGTAGGCCACGCCCTCCAATGCCGCGCGCGCGATGTGCGCCTTGCCCGTGCCACGCGTGATGCCGATCAGGGTGCCCCGTGCGTACGGGTCCCAGTACGGCGCGCCGAGCCCGGCGAACGCGGGCACGAAGACCAGGCCGCCCGAATCGGGCACGCTGGTGGCCAGCGCTTCCACCTCGGACGAGTCGCGGATGATACCGATGCCGTCACGCATCCATTGCACGGCCGCGCCCGCGATGAAGGCGCTGCCTTCCAGCAGATAATCGGTTTGATCGCCGCCTTGGCCCAGGCTCCAGCCCACTGTCGTCAGCAGCCGGTTTTTCGATGGCAGCGGGCGCTTGCCCACGTTCATCAGCATGAAGCAACCCGTGCCGTAGGTATTTTTCGCCATGCCCGGCTTCAAACATGCCTGGCCGAACGTGGCCGCCTGCTGGTCGCCCGCGATGCCGGCGATCGGCACGGAGACGCCCAACAATGCCGCGTGCGTGTGCGCGGCCACGCCGCTCGAGGGCACGACGTCGGGCAGCAGCGAGGCGGGAATGTCCAGCAGCGCCAGCAGGTCCGTGTCCCATTGCAAGGTATGAATGTTGAACAGCATGGTGCGCGCCGCGTTGCTCGTGTCCGTCAAGTGGGCGCCGCTCATCTTGTAGATCAACCAGCTGTCGACCGTGCCGAAGGCCAGCTCTCCCCGCTCGGCGCGCGCGCGGGCGCCGGGCACGTTGTCGAGCAGCCATTTCAATTTAGTTGCGGAAAAATACGCATCCAGCACAAGACCCGTCTTGCGCTGGATCACATCCGCCTTGCCCTGTTCGACCAGCTGCTCGCAGTAAGCGGCGTTTCTCCGGTCTTGCCAGACGATGGCGTTGGCGACGGGTTCGCCCGTGGCGCGGTCCCACAGCACCGTCGTCTCGCGCTGGTTGGTCACGCCGATGGCGGCCACGTCGGATGCCGCCACGCCGCTGTCGCGCAGCACCTGCTGCAGCACGCCCTCTTGCGAGGCCCAGATTTCGCCCGCGTCATGCTCGACCCAGCCGGGCTGGGGGAAAATCTGGCGGAATTCGCGCTGCGCGCTGGCGTGCGGCCGGCCCGCATGGTCGAACAGGATGGCGCGCGAACTGGTGGTGCCCTGGTCTAAAGCAAGTATGTATTTGGTCATGGTCGCTACTACGGCTATACAGTGAAAAAAGGGCACGGACAAGCGCCCGTGCCCCGGGAAAGCGGCGGCAGGAGTCTACACGACTACTTTACCTTGCCCTCTTTCCAGGCCTGCAATAATTTATCGTAGGCAATCGTTTCTCCCTTCGGCTTTTCATTCGCCAGCTTTTTCCATGGGGCGTGCTGGTCCGACAGATACTGGTTCGGATCGACCTTGGGATTGAGCTTGGGCGCGCACGCCTTCATGCCGGCCCGCTGCAGGCGCGCCATGACCTGGTCCATTTCCTCGGCCAGGTTATCCATGGCGGCTTGCGGCGTTTTTTCCGCCGTGATGGCCGTGGCCACGTTCTTCCACCACAGCTGGGCCAGCTTCGGATAGTCGGGCACGTTGTTGCCCGTCGGCGTCCACGCCACGCGGGCGGGGCTGCGGTAGAACTCGATCAAGCCGCCGTATTCATTCGCGTGCTTGGTGAAATAATCGTGGCGGATGTCGGAATCGCGGATGAACGTCAGGCCGACGATGGATTTCTTCAGCGACACGGTTTTCGACGTGACGAATTGCGCGTACAGCCAGGCGGCAGCCTTGCGGTCATCCGGCGTGGACTTGAACAGGAACCAGGAACCGACGTCCTGGTAGCCGTTCTGCATGCCCTCTTTCCAGTACGGACCGTGCGGCGACGGCGCCATGCGCCATTTCGGCGTGCCATCCTTGTTGACCACCGGTAAGCCCGGTTTCGTCATGCCGGCCGTAAATGCCGTGTACCAGAAGATTTGCTGGGCGATTTCGCCCTGCGCCGGCACGGGGCCCGATTCCGAGAAATTCATGCCGTTCGCCTGCGGCGGCGCGTATTTCTTCATCCAGTCGATATATTTCGTCAGCGCAAAGACGGCCGCCGGCGAATTGGTGGCGCCGCCGCGCGACATCGAGGCCCCTACGGGCGTGCACTTGTCGGCCGCCACCTTGATGCCCCACTCGTCGACCGGCATGCCGTTCGGAATGCCCTTGTCGGCCGCGCCAGCCATCGACAGCCAGGCATCGGTAAAGCGCCAGCCCAGGGACGGATCTTTCTTGCCGTAATCCATGTGGCCGTAGACTTTCTTGCCGTCCAGTTCCTTCACGTCATTGGTAAAAAAATCGGCGATGTCTTCATACGCGGACCAGTTTTGCGGCACGCCCAGTTCGTAGCCATACTTGGCCTTGAACTTGGCTTGCAAATCCTTGCGCGCGAACCAGTCGGCGCGGAACCAGTACAGATTGGCGAATTGCTGGTCGGGCAACTGGTACACCTTGCCATCGGGCGCCGTCGTGAAGCTGATGCCGATGAAATCTTTCAAGTCCAGGCCCGGATTCGTGAATTCCTTGCCCTTGGCGGCCATGTAGTCGGACAGCGGTTCCACGGCGCCATAGCGGTAATGCGTGCCGATCAGGTCGGAATCGGAAATCCAGCCGTCATAGATGCTCTTGCCCGACTGCATGGAGGTTTGCAGCTTTTCCACCACGTCGCCTTCCTGGATGATGTCGTGGCGCACCTTGATGCCCGTGATTTCCTCGAAGGCCTTGGCCAGGGTCTTCGATTCGTAGACGTGGGTGTCGATGGTTTCCGAGACCACGGAAATTTCCTTGATGCCCTTGGCTTTCAGCTTGGCCGCCGCATCGATGAACCATTTCATTTCAGCAAGCTGTTGCTGCTTGCTCAGGCTGGATGGCTGGAATTCCTTGTCGATCCAGGTTTGCGCCTGCTTGGCGTCGGCCAGGGCCGCGTTCGACACGAGCATGGCCGCGGCCGCGAAGACCGTGAACTTCAATTTCATCGTGAATCTCCTTTTATTTTATTGCCGGCCGCCTGCTGACGGTCCGGCCTCCATCAACACCGGCAAGCCGGTCATCCCCAACGCATTACCACTAATAAAATTACAAAACTGATGGCGGCGCCTATCGCCTGCTGCATTTCCGTGAACCCCGCCCAAGCCAGATTCACGTAGGCCGCCGTGAGCAAGCCGATGAACAGGCGGTCGCCGCGCGTCGTCGGCATGGGCAAAAAGCCCTTGCGTTCGATGCTGGGCGAGCGGATTTGCCACACCGTCATGCCAGCCAGCATCAAGCCGATGCAGATGAAGAAGATGGCCACTTCCGGCGTCCACGCCATCCAGCCGAACAGGCTGGCTGTGCTATCGCTTGTATTTTCCATGTCACACCCTCCCCATCGCGAAACCCTTGGCAATGTAATGCCGCACGAACCAGATCACCAGCGCGCCGGGCACGATGGTCAGCACGCCCGCTGCCGCCAGCACGCCCCAGTCCATGCCGGCCGCCGAGACGGTGCGCGTCATGGTGGCGGCAATGGGCTTGGCATTGACGGAGGTCAGGGTGCGCGCCAGCAGCAATTCCACCCAGCTGAACATGAAGCAGAAGAACGCCGTCACGCCCACGCCAGACTTGATCATCGGCAAGAAGATGCGGATGAAGAAGCGGGGAAAGCTGTAGCCGTCGATATACGCCGTCTCGTCGATCTCCTTCGGCACGCCGGACATGAAGCCCTCCAAAATCCACACGGCCAGCGGCACGTTGAAGACCATGTGCGCCAGCGCCACGGCCAGATGCGTATCCATCAGGCCCACCGTCGAATACAGCTGGAAGAACGGCACGAGGAAGACGGCGGGCGGCGTCATGCGGTTGGTCAGCAGCCAGAAGAACAGATGTTTATCGCCGACAAAGTTATAGCGGGAAAAAGCGTAGGCTGCCGGCAAGGCGACCGTGACCGACATGACCATGTTCAAGGCCACGTAGATCATGGAATTGATATAGCCGCTGTACCAGGAACGGTCAGTAAAAATCGTGTGGTAGTTGGCGAACGTCCATTGCTGGGGCCACAGGCTCAAGACCCCCACGATTTCCTCGTTGGTCTTGAGCGACATGTTGAGCATCCAGTAGATGGGCAACAGCGAGCCCAGCAAAAAGACGATCAGGATGGTGCTGCTCATTTTCTTGTGCATCATTTCTGGTCTCCCGTACCGACGCGCTGCATCCACGTGTACAGCACAAAGCAGAACAGCAGGATGATGAGGAAATAGATCAGGGAAAAGGCCGAGGCCGGCCCCAGGTCGAACTGGCCCACAGCCTTTTGCGTCAGGTATTGCGACAAAAAGGTGGTGGCATTGCCCGGTCCGCCGCCCGTCAGCACGAACGGCTCCGTGTAGATCATGAAACTGTCCATGAAGCGCAGCAAGACGGCGATCATCAGCACATTGCGCAGTTTCGGCAGCTGGATGTAGCGGAACACGGCCAGGCGCGAGGCGCCGTCGATGCGCGCCGCCTGGTAATACGCGTCGGGAATGGCGCGCAAACCCGCATAGCACAGCAGCACGACCAGCGGCGTCCAGTGCCAGATATCCATCACCATCACCGTCAGCCAGGCGTCGAGCGAATTGCCGTTGTAGTTGTAGTCGAATCCCAGCTGATTCAGGGTGTAGCCCATCAGGCCGATGTCGCCGCGGCCAAAGATTTGCCAGATGGTGCCCACCACGTTCCAGGGGATCAGGAGTGGCAACGCGATCAGCACCAGCGCCAGCGACGCCTTCCAGCCATCGGCCGGCATGCACAGGGCGATCAGGATACCGAGCGGAATCTGGATGGCCAGCACGGAGCCGGAAAACAGCAGCTGGCGCAGCAAGGCGCTGTGCAGGTCGCCGTCCAGCATGACCATGCGGAACCATTCGGTGCCCACGAATACCTTTTGCGTGGGACTCAGAATATCCTGCACGGAATAATTGACCACCGTCATCAGGGGCAGGATGGCGGAAAAGGCCACGCACAGCAGCACGGGCAGGATCAGTAGCCAGGCGCGGCGGTTATTATCGGTTTTACCGTTATGTATCATCAGGCCACCCGCTTATCGTTGACATAGAAAAGGGTGCGTTGCGGCGGAAAATGCAGCCGCACAGCATCACCGGCGACGGCATCGATGGCGCGCAGCTTGGCCGCCACCGTCGCGCCGCCCAGCTGGAATTCCGCCAGGTAATGCGTACCCATGTTGCGCACGGCCGTCACCGTGGCGTCCAGGCAATGATCGCTCCCCGCGCCGCCCTCGCCCGCCCGCAGGCATGCGACGAATTCCGGCCGCACGCCCAGCGTGATTTTCCCTTGCGCGCCAGCCAGGGCCGCGCGGGCGGCGGCGGACACGGCCAATGCCTGTCCCGCCACGCGCACGCCGCCATCGTCCAGGCTGCAATCGAGCAAATTCATGCCCGGATTGCCGATGAAATAGCCGACGAAGGTGTGCTCGGGTTCCTCGAACAGCGCCTGCGCGCTGCCCGTCTGCACCACTTCGCCCTGCGTCATGACGACCACCTGGTCGGCAAAGGTCAGCGCTTCCACCTGGTCGTGCGTGACGTAGATCAGGGACAATTTCAGCTCGTGGTGGATTTCCTTCAACTTTCTGCGCAGCAGCCATTTCAAATGCGGGTCGATCACCGTCAGCGGTTCGTCGAACAGCACGGCCGCCACGTCGGGGCGCACGAGGCCCCGTCCCAGCGAAATCTTTTGCTTGGCGTCCACGGACAAGCCGCTGGCGCGCAGTTTCAGGTCGCCCGTCAATTCCAGCATCTGCGCCACCTGCTGCACGCGCTTTTTCACCTCGCTCTCTTTCCAGCCGCGATTACGCAGCGGAAACGCCAGATTGTCGTGCACGGTCATGGTGTCGTAGATGACGGGAAACTGGAACACTTGCGCGATATTCCTCGCCTCGGTCGGCAGCTGCGTGACGTCCTTGCCGTCGAACAGCACCTTGCCATGCGACGGTTTCACGAGGCCGGAGATAATATTGAGCAAGGTCGTCTTGCCGCAGCCGGACGGCCCCAGCAAGGCGTAGGCGCCGCCGTCATGCCACTCCATGCTCATGGGCCGCAGCGCATAGTCGGCGGGGGCCGCCGGGTTCGGTTTGTAGGCGTGGGCCAGGTCCACCAGTTCGATGCGCGCCATGTCACACCCCTCCTTGCACAGGAGCGAACAGCAGCCCGCCATCGTCGGCGAAGATCAGCAAGGCATGCGGCTGGCAATACACGGTACAGGCGCTGCCGATCTCCAGATTGTGCACGCCGCCCAGCTGGGCCACGAGGGCCAAGTCGCCGCGGCGCGCATGCACATAGGTTTCCGAGCCGCTGATTTCGGCCAGGTCCACCTGCGCCGCGATGGCCACGTCGCCCTCGGATTGGGGTGATAAATGCAGACTGTGCGCGCGCACGCCGAGGATCACGTCGCGCCGCTCGCCGAGGCGGGCGCGCTGCGCACCGCTCAGGTGTATCGACAGGCCGTCGGCCGCCTGCGCCACGCCGTGACCATCCACGCGGGCGGGAATCAGGTTGATCGGCGGGTCGCTGAAGGTGCGCGCCACGTCGATGGAATTGGGGGCGTTGAAGACGTCCAGGGTCGGCCCCTGCTGCAGCAGCCGTCCCTCATGCAGCACGGCCACGTGGCCGCCCAGCTGCAGCGCTTCCAGCGGTTCCGTGGTCGCGTACACGACCGTCGTGCTGCCGCTGGAAAACAGTTCCGTCAATTCGCGGCGCAATTCCTCGCGCAGTTTGTAGTCGAGGTTGACCAGGGGCTCGTCCAGCAGCAGCAAGGACGCATCCTTGATCAGCGCGCGCCCCAGCGCCGTGCGCTGCTGCTGCCCGCCCGACAATTCTCCCGGCGTGCGCTGCAGGTAGGGCGTGATGTGCAGGCGCTCGGCCAGCGCCAGCACTTTCGCGCGGATCTGCTCTTCGGGCACCTTGCGCAAGCGCAAGGGCGAGGCGATATTGTCGTAGACGGTGAAGGCCGGATAATTGATGAATTGCTGGTACACCATGGCCAGGTTACGTTTGCTGACGGGCACGCCCGTCACGTCGACGCCATCGGCCGTGACGGTGCCCCCGCTGGGCTTGTCCAGGCCCGCCATCACGCGCATCAGGGTCGTCTTGCCGGCACGCGTGGTGCCCAGCAAGACGTTGATGGCGCCCGGCACCAATGCCAGCGACATCGGATATAAAAAGTCGTCAGCCCCCTGCTTCCTGCTGATCTTGTCCAGTACCAGTTGCACGCGCTTCTCCTCCAGTGATGTGTTCTTATTCTTCGCCGCGCCCTCTGCGGGGTGCGGTCGCCAACGTGTGCTGCCTACGACGACAACGGATGCTGCAACAGCCAGGCGTCGAGCGTGCCCGCCGTCTCGCGCGGCAGGTGCAGGCCCAGCTTGGAGCGCCGCCACAGGATGTCGGCCGCGCTGACGGCCCATTCGTGGCGCCGCAGATAATCGACTTCCGCCGCGTACAGGCCGGCGGCGATTTCCGCGCCCATGGCCGCCACGTCCGCCCGTCCATCGAGCAGCACGTGGATGCGCGTGCCGTAGGCGCGTGCATAGCGCGCCACCAGCGCCGCCGGCAGCCACGCATAGTCGCGCTGCAAGCCTTGCACGAACTGGCCGAACTCGCGCACGGACCGGTTCTGCGGCGTGCTGCCGAAGACGTCGCCGCCGGGCAGGCAGGCGTTGGCCGTCCAGGCAGGCCGCGCATTGCCTGGCTCCGGCGCCAGCAACGGTGCGAGCACATCCAGCGCTTCCTCCGCCAGCTTGCGGAACGTGGTGATCTTGCCGCCGAAAATACTCAGCAGCGGCGCCCCTTCCCGGTCCAGCTCGAAGCGGTAATCGCGCGTGACGGCCTTGGCGTCGGCCGCCGCGTCCTCCACCAGCGGCCGCACGCCCGCATACGTCCAGACCACGTCGGCCGGCAGAATGGGCTTGCTGAAATAGTAACTGGAAAGCTCGCACAAGTAACGAATTTCCTCGTCATCGATTTCCACCTTGCCAGTGTCACCGTGATAGTCGAGATCGGTGGTGCCGATCAGGGTGAAATCGTGCTCATACGGAATGGCAAACACGATGCGCCCGTCCGGATGCTGGAAGATGTAGGCATGATCATGCTCGAACAATCGCCTGACGACGATATGGCTGCCCTTGATCAGGCGCAAATGCCGGCCCTGTCCGCCCGGCGCCGCCTGCTGCAGGAACTCGGCCGTCCACGGTCCGGCCGCATTGACGACGCTGCGCGCCCGCACGGCCAGTGTGCGTCCATCGTCCTGCCGCAAGGTGGCCAGCCAGGAAGCGTCCGCCCCCGCGCCGTCGCGCCGCAGCGCCGTGCAGCGCGTCTGCGTCAGGATGGTCGCGCCCTTGTCCGCCGCGTCGATGGCATTGAGCACCACCAGGCGCGCATCATCGACCCAGCCGTCCGAATACACGAAGCCACGCTTGAACTGGGCTTGCAACGGTTTGCCGGCCGCATGGCGCGTCAGGTCGATGCCCTGCGAGCCAGGCAGGATTTCCCGCTTCGCCAGCATGTCGTAAAGGAAGAGGCCGGCGCGTATCAGCCAGGCGGGGCGCTGGCCCTGGGCGTGCGGCATGACGAAGCGCAAGGGCCACATGATGTGCGGCGCCGAGCGCAGCAGCACCTCGCGCTCGATCAGCGCCTTGCGCACGAGGCCGAATTCATAGTATTCGAGGTAGCGCAGGCCGCCGTGTATCAGCTTGGTGGAAGCCGACGAGGTGTGGGAAGCGAGGTCGTCCTTTTCGCACAGCACCACGGACAAGCCCCGTCCGGCCGCGTCGCGCGCGATGCCGGCGCCATTGATGCCGCCGCCGACCACCAGCACGTCGCATGTCATCGTTGTCTCCACACCTTGCTGTGCTGCGGCCATCGGGACTCCGTGTCTGTCAGGGAAAGGCCGGCGAGGAAAGACTAGGCATCGCCGGCGACTGTCGTTAAGATCAATACAGCTGTAATTCGAATGCAATATGGATAAGATACGCCAGATTGCGAATCGATAGCAACATATTTTTATCACTATTTGTTCGTTTTTGTTCGTTTGTGTTTTTTAAAGAGACAAGCCCATGATTTTGAATCCCCGCCAGCGCCGCCTGCTCGAAGTGGTGCGCCAGAAGGTCACCATGTCCGTCGAGGAGCTGGCGCAGCAGCTGGACGTGACGCCGCAGACCGTGCGCCGCGACGTCAAACAGATGGAAGAAGCGCGCCTGCTGGCCCGCTACCACGGCGGAGTCGGCTTGCCCTCGTCCGTGGAAAACATCGATTACAGCCAGCGGCAAGTGTTCAACAGCGACGCCAAGCGGCGCATCGCCGCCGCCGTCGCCGCGCAGGTGCCGCACGGCTGTTCGCTCTTGATCAATATCGGCACGACGACCGAGGAAGTGGCGCGCGCGCTGGGCCGGCACACGGGCTTGCACGTGGTGACGAACAACCTGAACGTGGCCGCCATCCTGGCCGACAACGCCGCCTGCGAAGTCATCGTGGCCGGCGGCGTGGTGCGCGGGCGCGACCGCGGCATCGTCGGCGAAGCCACCATCGATTTCATCCGCCAGTTCAAGGTCGACATCGGCATCATCGGCATTTCCAGCATCGACGAGGACGGCAGCCTGCGCGACTTCGACGCGCGCGAGGTCAAAGTGGCGCAAGCGATCATCGAACAGTCGCGCGAAGTGTGGCTGGTGGCCGACCAGCATAAATTCGGCCGCAAGGCCCTGGTGCGTCTGGCCGACCTGGCGCAAGTCGACATCCTGTTTACGGATGCGCCGCCGCCGCCCCGCTTTGCCGAAGTACTGCGCGAAGCGGGCGTGAAGGTGGTGCTGGCCTGAAGGGACCGCATTTCTGCAGGAAAACCTCGCGCTGTCGCGTGGGTAATACGCCGTGTGTTGGCCAGCATACAGAATGATATGAAATATTTATCAATTCTCCAAAATGCTGTTACCATTGATGCAACATGAGTTATTTTTTTAATCTTCCTCGCTAGCAATACGATTATTTGCTTGATATTGCTTTTTATCCATACAGAGCAAGAAAAAAGGAAAAACTTTTTGCCGGTAAGTGATTTCCTGTGAAAACAGTGTTAGAAATACCTCAAGCACGACGATTGTTCCCAAACAAACCACTCGACAGCAAGCGTGAAGGCCTTAACCATGCCGGCAACGCCGCCCAGTGAAGGAAGAGAAATGAGCCATAATTTTGAAACGGCCGCCATGCCGCAAGCCGCCCATCCCAACAGCGTCCCCGTCAGCGAGCTGGAAGCCCATCTCGGTTACTGGCTGCGTTTCGTTTCCAACCACGTTTCCCACAGCTTCCAGAAAAAAGCCGAGGCCAATGGCGTGACGGTATCCGAATGGGTGGTGCTGCGCGAAATGTTCCGCCTGGGTTGCACCTCGCCCACGGTGCTGGCGCAAGTGTCCGGCATGAGCAAGGGCGCCGTGTCGAAACTGATCGACCGCCTGGAAAGCAAGGGCATGGTCAGCAAATCCATCCTGCTGGCCGACCGCCGCCAGCACTCGATCGAACTGACCACGGAAGGCGAGGCGCTGGTGCCCGTGCTGGCAGAGATGGCCGACCAGAACGACGAGGAATTCTTCGGCAAGCTGCCGCGCCAGCTGCGCGACGACCTGCTCGAGGCGATGAAGGAAGTGGCGCGCACGCATCAGCTCAAGAGCGCGCCGCTGAACTAGCTGCCGCCATATTCCGGGCAAGGGTGAGGCGGTGGCACGGGCGCTTCGGCTATGATGCTGACCTGACTGTTTACCAGGAACACGCATGGCCCTGCACATCGAAACTCCCTTGCTCAACTCGCGCGCCCTGAGCCTGCACAGCGAACGCGCCATCTGGCTCAAGCTCGAAGCCTTGCAGCCGCCCGGCTCCTTCAAGATCCGCGGCATCGGCCTCGCCTGCGAAGAATACGCGCGGCGCGGCGCCAGCCGCTTCGTTTCCTCTTCCGGCGGCAATGCCGGCATCGCCGTCGCCTATGCGGGACGCCAGCTGGGCATTCCCGTCATCGTCGTCGTGCCGGAAACGACGAGCGAACGGGCCAAGGCCCTGATCGCCCAGGAAGGCGCCGAAGTCATCGTGCACGGCGCCGCCTGGCAGGAAGCCAACGCGCTGGCGCAATCGATGCTCACGCCGCAAGACGCCTTTCTGCACCCGTTCGACGACCCGCTGCTGTGGCAGGGCCATGCCGGCATGATCGATGAAGTGGCCCGCGCGGGCCTGAAACCGGACGCCGTCGTGCTGTCGGTGGGCGGAGGCGGCCTGCTGGCCGGCGTGGCCGAGGGCTTGCAGCGCAACGGCTGGGATGACGTGGCCATCGTGGCCGTGGAAACGCAAGGCGCCGCCTCGCTGGCGGCGGCCGTGGCCGCGCGCGAGCACGTGGCCCTGCCGGCCGTGAGCAGCATCGCCACCTCGCTGGCCGCGCGCCAGGTCTGCGCGCAGGCATACGCCATCAGCCAGTCCCGCCTGCTGCACAGCGTGGTGGTGTCGGACCGTGCCGCCGTCGACGCCTGCCAGCGCTTCATCACCGACCAGCGCCTGGTGGTGGAGCCGGCCTGCGGCGCGGCGCTGGCGGCCGTCTACGGCAAGGCGCCGGAACTGGCCCCCTACCGCAATGTGCTCGTCATCGTCTGCGGCGGCGTGACGGCCACCACGCAGCAGCTCGACCACTGGAGCGCTACCCTGTAGTCGCTACGGCGCCGCCTCGCGCAGGGCCACGCCGTCGCGGCCCTGCCCCTTGGCGGCGTACAGGGCCTGGTCGGCCAGGTCCAGCAACTGCGCCGGCGTCAGCGCGCCTTCGCGGAAGATGGCCATGCCGACGCTGGTCGTCACCGGCAGCGGGCCGCCGGCCAGCGCGAACGGCTGGCGGATGGCCTCGACGATCTTGGCGCCGACCTGGCGCACTTCGGCCGCGCCGTTCACGCCTTCGAGAATGATCACGAACTCATCGCCGGCCAGGCGCGCCACCAGGTCGCTGGCGCGCACGCTGCGCACCAGCCGCGCGGCGAACTCCTTGAGCACCTCGTCGCCCGCCTTGTGCCCCAGGCTGTCGTTGATGGCCTTGAAACGGTCGATATCGAGATACGCCAGCGCCATCGGCGCGCGCGCTGCCCGCGTGCGCTGCATGCTCAATTCCAGCTGCTCGTCAAAACGGCGCCGGTTGGCGATGCCCGTCAGGATATCCGTGGCGGCGGCGAACTGCAGCGCCGTGTGCACGGCCCTGGTCTTGGTGATTTCGTGGATCAGGCCATACACGCCTTCCACCGCGCCGCTCTCGCCCACATCGGGCACGTAACTGGTCTGGAAGGCGCGCTGGCCGGCGTCTCCGTCGCCGCCGATGGTAAATTCATAGTCCACCTCCTCGCCCGCGAAGGCGCGCCGCAGGTATTGCTCGCGCAGCTGGTAGGCTTCCTCGCCCAGCACCTCGCGGATCGACTGCATCATGCTTTCCCGCCGCGATCTGCCGAACCATTTTTCAAACGTCGCGTTGATGAACTGGTAGCGGTGCTCGCGGTCGATGTAGACGATCACCACGGGCACGTGGTCCGTCAGCAGCTTCAGGCGCCGCTCGCTGTCGCGCGTCTGCGCCTCGGCGATTTCGCGCTCGGCCACCAGCGAGTAAAAATCGCGGCTCAAGTCGCCGATCTCGTCGCGCCGCCCGATCTGCAGCGCCTCGATGCCCAGGCGCTGGCGGCGGATTTCATGCACATGGCGGCGCAGCCGCTCCAGAGGCTGCAACAGGCGCAGCACCACGCGCCAGCCGGCCAGGCCCGCCAGCGCCGCCAGCAGCACGGCGGCCAGCAGGATCTTGCTGCGGATGGCGTGCAGCGGCGCGAACGCGTCGCGCATGGGATACACGGACGCCAGTATCCAGCCCGTCGAGGCGATGCGGTGGTAGGCAAACAGCGCATCGACGCCTTGCGTGGTGGTGCCCGTCAGCCAGCCCTCGAAACCCTGCAAGGCGCGCCGCGTGGGCACGCTGATGGGACCATGCGCCTCGATATGCTGCATGATGCGCGACTTGTCGGGATGCTCGACGATGATGCCTTCGCCGGTCATGATGTACAGGTAGCCGCCCGTGCCCGGCTTGAGGGCGCCGAGGCGGCCCAGGAAATCGGGCTGGCGCAGGTTGACGCTGGCGGCCAGCACATAGCGCATGGCGCCGTGCGCGTCGAACACGGGCTGCGTCACCACCACCAGGGGCATGCCGGAAATGCTGCCGTTGAGCGGCGCCGAGATCACCGAGCGCCGGGTCGCCAGCGTCTGTTCAAAGTAAGAGCGGCCCTTCACGTTCAGCCCCGCCTGCGGCTTGAAGGGACTCACGCTGGCCAGCACGGCCCCGTCGATGCCGACCACGCCGGCCGTATAGAATTCCTTGCCCAGCACCGTTTGCGCGGCCAGGAAACGCTGCAGGCTGGCGCCGTCGTGCGCGCCGCCGGCCGCCAGGCTGTCGGCGATGGCGCGCAGCACGTTGCGCTTCGCGCCGAGTTCCTCGTCGATGAAGACGGCGGCGCTGGCCAGCGACACGTACTGCTGGCGCCCCGTCACGTCGCGCATGCCCCGTTCGGCCACGGACAGGGTGGCCAGCGCCAGCGACGCCACGGCAGCGAGCACGAGCAGGAAGACGACCACGCTCATGCGCGCCTTCAGGCTGGCTGGCAGGCGCCGGCGCAGCCGTTTTCGCCAGCTCATCACTGGCGCTGCTGCAAAAGCCGGCAAATGCGCGCGACCGACTCGTCCAGCGCCAGGGTGCCCGTGTCCAGGGTCAGCGCGGCCGCCAGCGGCGCTTCATAGGGCGCGGAAATGCCCGTGAATTGCGCCAGCTGCCCCGCGCGTGCCTTTTCATACAGGCCCTTGGGATCGCGCGCCTCGCACACGGTCAGCGGCGTACTGACGTGGACTTCGATGAAATGCGCTGCGCCGATGATGGCGGCGGCCATGGCCCGGTCGGCGCGGTAGGGCGAAATGAAGGCGGCGATGACGGTCAATCCCGCCCCGTTCATCAGGCGCGCCACTTCGGCCGTGCGGCGGATGTTTTCATGCCGGTCTGCCGGCGTAAAACCCAGGTCGCGGTTCAAGCCATGGCGCAGCTGGTCGCCGTCGAGCACCGCCACGGCGCGCCCCTGCGCCTTGAGCTGGCGCGCCAGCGCATCGGCGATGCTGGACTTGCCGGCCCCGCTCAAGCCCGTCAGCCACACCGTGTCATATTGTCCTTTTGTCATCGCGTCGCCTCTCCCCTTGTAGAGCTGGCAATATAACAAAGCCGCGCGGGAAAGGACAGATGATCAGGCCGCGCTGCGGGCCTCAAGCAGCAACTGTCGTATCTCCGGCACGCAGGAACCGCAATTGCCGCCCGCCTTGACGCAGGCCGTCACCTGGGCCGTCGTGGTCAGCTTCTGTTCCACGATGGCCGCGCAAATGGTGTTGCGCCCCACGCCAAAGCACGAGCACACGGTGGGCCCGGCATCCATGCCCTTGCCGATGGGCTGGCCCAGCAGCACGCCGGCGCGATCAAGCGCATCCATCTGCGCATGCGCAAACAGGCCCGCCAGCCAGCTGCGCGACGGCAGGTCGGGACGGGGCGAGACATACACGCATTGCGCGATGCGCCCCTCCTCCAGGTGCACGGCGCGGTACACGCCGGCGCTGGCATCCGCGTAATCGAGCCAGTCGGCGTTGTCGTCCGTGACGCCCAGCAAGGCGCGCGCCCAGGCGCCCAGATCATCGATGCGCTGGCGGCCCGCCAGTTCGTAGCGCAGGAATTGCTCGCCCTGGATGCGCGTCCAGTGCGCCACGCCGTCGAGAATCAAAGGCGTGCGGCTCAGGACAAACGCATGCCAGTGCACGCGGAACTGCTCGATGCGCACGGGCGTGTGCTTGAATTCCGGTTCGCCCGAGACGGGATCGACGACCGGATTGACGACGGCGCCCACGCGCGCATCGGACGCGTTGGCGTCGCTCCAGTGGATCGGCACGAAGACCTGGCCGCGCGCGATGCCGCCGCCATGCACGACGCGCGCCACCATCGCGCCCCAGGCGCTGGAAATGCGCGCCAGTTCGCCCTCGCGCACGCTGTACAGCAGCGCATCCTGCGGATGGATGTCGATGAACGCTTCGGCGACGTGGCCCGACAGTTTCGCCGCCTTGCCCGTGCGCGTCATCGTATGCCACTGGTCGCGCACCCGGCCCGTGTTCAGGATCAGCGGATAGTCTTCGTCGGGCACGTTGCGCGGCGCGTGCGGCGCCGTCGGCACGAAGCGCGCGCGCCCGTCCGCATGGGCGAAGCGGCCGTCGCCGAACAGCCGCGCCCGGCCCTGCGGCCACTGCTGCGGCGCCAGCGCGTCGTACTGCGCGGCGTTCAGCGCCACCAGGTGCGACAGATTGAACAGCCGCGCCGTTTCTGCCGCGTTGCGGAACGCGGACAGGCGCGCGTGTTCGTCGAAGATGGCCTGCGGCGCCGTGAAATCGAAGCCGGCAAAACCCATGCGCCGCGCCACGTCGCACAGCACGTCCCAATCGGCGCGCGCCTCGCCAGGCGCCGGCAAGAAGGCGCGCTGGCGCGAGATGCGGCGCTCCGAGTTCGTCACCGTGCCGTCCTTCTCGCCCCAGCCCAGGGCCGGCAGCAGCACGTCGGCATGGGCGTTCGTGTCCGACCCGGCGCTGATGTCCGACACCACCACCAGCGCGCATTTGGCCAGCGCGCGGCGCACCTGGTCGGCGTCCGGCATGCTGACCAGCGGATTGGTGGCGATGACCCACACGGCTTTGACTTTACCCGCCTCGATCGCGTGGAACAGGTCCACCGCCTTCAAGCCAGGCTTGTTCGCCATGCGCGGCGAGTCCCAGAAGGTTTGCACGGTCTCGCGGTGCAGCGGATTATCCAGTTCCAGATGCGCCGCCAGCATGTTGGCCAGGCCGCCCACTTCGCGCCCGCCCATGGCGTTCGGCTGGCCCGTGAGCGAGAACGGCCCCATGCCGGGCTGGCCGATGCGCCCCGTCGCCAGGTGGCAGTTGATGATGCTGTTGACCTTGTCCGTGCCGGAGGACGACTGGTTCACGCCCTGCGAAAAGGCCGTGACGACCTTGCGCGTGGCGGCAAACGCCTGGTAAAACGCCAGCAAGGCTTGCGGGTCGACCTTGCAGATGCGCGCCACCTGCAAGGGGTCGCCGCAGTCCGCATGGGCGGTCGCCAGCGCTTCGTCGAGTCCCGCGCTATGCCGCGTGACGAAAGCGTCATTGACCACGCCTTGCTGCGCCAGGTAGCACAGCAAGCCGTTGAACAGCCACACGTCCGTGCCCGGTTTCACGGGCAGGTGCAAATCGGCCAGCTCGCAGGTGGCCGTGCGGCGCGGGTCGATCACCACCAGCTTCATCTCCGGCCGGCTTTCGCGGATGCGGGCGATGCGTTGGAACAGGATCGGGTGGCACCAGGCCGTGTTCGAGCCCACCAGCACGACCATGTCCGCCAGTTCCAGGTCTTCATAGCAGCCGGGCACGATGTCCTCGCCGAACGCGCGCTTGTGGCCGGCCACGGCCGACGACATGCACAGGCGTGAATTGGTGTCGATGTTCGCGCTGCCCACGTAGCCCTTCATGAATTTGTTGGCCACGTAATAATCTTCCGTCAGCAGCTGGCCCGAGACGTACAGGGCGACGGCGTCGGGGCCGTGCTCGTCGATGATGGCGCGCAGGCCGCCGGCCACCTGATCCAGCGCGGCATCCCAGGAAGCGCGCCGCAGCACGCCGTCGACGCGCACCTGCGGGTAGAGCAGGCGCTGTTCGAGGTCCAGCGTGTCGCCCAGGGCCGAACCTTTCACGCACAGCTTGCCCAGGTTGGCCGGATGGCTGGCGTCGCCGGCGATGCGGATGGCGCCGTCGGGCAGGCGTGTCGCTTCCACGCCGCAGCCGACGCCGCAATACGGGCAAGTGGTTTTCACGGGCGTGCAAGTGGTCATGGGGGTATCCTGTTGGTCGCTGTCAGGCGGCCTGGGCGCACAGCGCCTGGCCAAACAATAGATGGGCGCGCAGCTTGCTGATGTCGCGGCGCTGCTGGATCAGGTCGAAATACCAGGGACCGTCCTGCACGTCGCCATACAGCACGGCGCCGGCCAGGCGGCTGCCCTGCACCACCAGGCGCTTGTAGACGCCACGCCTCGGATCGCGCAGCACCAGGTCTTCGCTGCCCTCGCCGCCGATGATGTCGCCGGCCGAATACAGGTCGATGCCCGTCACTTTCAATTTGGTGGCGCTGGCTTGCTGCACGTAGCGGCGGTGTCCCGCGCCTGCCAGGTGCGCGCCGCACACGCGCGCCTGTTCCCAGATGGGCGCGACCAGGCCGAAGGTGGCGCGCCGGTGCTGCACGCATTCGCCCACGGCGTACACGCGCGGATCGTAGCTTTGCAGGCAGTCATCGACGACGATGGCCCGCTCGCAGTGCAGGCCGGCCGCCTGCGCCAGCGCGATGTTGGGGCGCACGCCGGCCGTCATCACCACCAGGTCGGCGGGAATGCTGCTGCCGTCCGCAAACTGCACGCCTTCCACGCGGGCGCTGCCCAGGATGGCGGAGGTTTGCGCCTGCATCAGGAAGCGCAGGCCGCGCGCTTCCAGCGCCGATTTCAGCAACATCGATGCGGGCGCGTCGAGCTGCTGGTTCATCAGGGCGCCGCTCATGTGCACCACCGTCACGTCCATGCCCTGCCGCTGCAGGCCGTTGGCCGCTTCCAGCCCCAGCAAGCCGCCGCCGATGACGACCGCGTGGCGGTGCTGGCGCGCCGCCCGCAGCATGGTGTCGACGTCGTCGATGTCGCGAAAACCGATCACGCCGGGCAGCTCGTGGCCCGGCACGGGCACGATGAAGGGCGTGGAACCGGTGGCCAGCAGCAGGCGGTCATAGCGCACCTCGATGCCGGACAGCGCCTGCACCGTGCGCGCCTGGCGGTCGATGTGTACCACGGGGTCGCCCGCGTGCAGGGTGATGCCGTTGTGCGCATACCAGTCGCGCGTGTGCAGCATGATGTCGTCCACCGTCTTTTCGCCGGCCAGCACGGGAGACAGCAGGATGCGGTTGTAATTGCCGTGCGGTTCGGCACCGAACACGGTGATGTCGTACAGGTCCGGCGCGAGTTTCAAGAGTTCCTCGACCGTGCGCATGCCGGCCATGCCGTTGCCGACCACGACTAAAGACGGCCGTGCGGCGGTGTTCATATGGCCACCCACACCATGCCGCCGAACACGCGCGCCGGCCAGGCGGCGACCGAGTGTTCAGACGCTTCGATGCACTCGCCGCTGGCCAGGTCGAAGTGCTGCTTGTAGATCGGCGACGCCACCACGACGCGCTCGCCGATGCTGCCCACCAGGCCGCGCGAGAGCACGGAAGCGCCCGCGTTCGGGTCGACATTGTCGATGGCGTACACGCGCGGCGCGGCATCGCCGACGCGGAACACGGCCACGTGGCGGCCGCCCAGCAGCGCGCACACGCCCGTGTCGGGCACGATGTCCGTCAGGGGGCAGATGGCCACCCAGTTGTCGGCGCTGGCGCTGTTCAATTCATTCATTGCATTCATGGCTCACGCCTCCACGGCAAGGATGGGGATCACGGTGCTGCGGCGTTCAAGGGGCGTGGCGGGCCGGATCTGGCCCCGCTCTGCCACGAACACGACGTTCTCATCGTTCTTCCCGCTGTTGATGAAGTGGCGGAAGCGCTGGCGCACGGCGGGGTCGGTGACGGCCGCTTTCCATTCGCAGGCGTAGGTGTCGACCACGTGCTGCATGTCCGCCTCCAGCTCGGCGCCCAGGCCCAGGCTGTCGTCGATGATGACGCGCTTGAGGTAATCGAGGCCCCCTTCCAGGTTGTCGCGCCACACGCTGGTGCGCTGCAGGCGGTCGGCCGTGCGCACGTAAAACATCAAAAAGCGGTCGACATAGCGCACCAGGGTCGCTTCATCGAGATCGGATGCCAGCAATTCCGCGTGGCGCGGCTTCATGCCGCCATTGCCGCACACGTACAAATTCCAGCCTTTTTCCGTGGCGATCAGGCCGATGTCCTTGCCCTGCGCCTCGGCGCATTCGCGCGTGCAGCCGGAGACGCCGAACTTGATCTTGTGCGGCGTGCGCAAGCCCTTGTAGCGGTTTTCCAGTTGAATCGCGAAGCCCACGCTGTCGGCCACGCCGTAGCGGCACCAGGTGGAACCGACGCAGGATTTCACCGTGCGCAAGGATTTGCCGTAGGCGTGGCCCGATTCGAAGCCGGCCGCGATCAGCTCTTCCCAGATGGCCGGCAACTGGTCCACGCGCGCGCCGAACAGGTCGACCCGCTGGCCGCCCGTGATCTTCGTATAGAGACCGTATTTTTTCGCCACCATGCCCACGGCGATCAAGCCATCGGCCGTCACTTCGCCGCCCGGCATGCGGGGCACGACGGAATACGTGCCATCCTTCTGGATATTGCCGAGGAAATAGTCGTTACTGTCCTGCAGGCTGGCGTGCACGGGCGACAGCACGAAATCGTTCCAGCAAGACGCCAGGATATTCGCCGCCACGGGCTTGCACACGTCGCAGCCCAGGCCCTGTCCATGCGCGGCCAGCAGTTCGCCGAAGCTGCGGATCTTGCCCACGCGGACCAGGTGATGCAGTTCCTGGCGCGAGTAGGCAAAGTGTTCGCACACGTGGTTGTTGACGGCCAGACCCTGCTTCTGCATTTCCGCCTTCATGATCTGCGTCACCAGCGGCACGCAGCCGCCGCAGGCCGTGCCGGCCTTTGTGCAGTTCTTGAGGGCACCGATGGTGGTGGCGCCCCCGGCGACGGCCGCGCACAGCGCGCCTTTCGACACGTCGTTGCACGAGCAGATTTGCGCCGCCTCGGGCAAGGCGTCGACGCCCAGTCCCGCCTTTTGCTGACCGTCCGCCTGCGGCAGGATGAGGAATTCAGGGAACTCGGGCAGCTCGATTTTATTGAGCATCATCTGCAGCAAGGTGCCGTATTCGCTGGCGTCGCCCACCATCACGCCGCCCAGCAGGTATTTGCCGCAGTCGGAAACGACGATCTTCTTGTAGATCTGCTTGCGCTCGTCCATGAACTGATAGGAGCGGCTGCCCGGCGCATTGCCGTGCGGGTCGCCCAGGCTGGCCACGTCCACTCCCATCAGTTTGAGCTTGGTGCTCATGTCGGCGCCCTTGAACGACGCTTCGCCCTCCTCCTGCAACAGGTGGCGGGCAGCGATGCGCGCCATCTCGTAGCCGGGCGCCACCAGGCCGAACACCAGGCCGCCCCACAGCGCGCATTCGCCGATCGCATAGATGTCCGGGTCGGACGTGACGCAGCTGTCGTCGATGGCGATGCCGCCGCGCGGTCCCACCTCCAGGCCGCAGGCGCGCGCCAGTTCGTCGCGCGGGCGGATGCCGGCCGAGAAGACGATCATGTCCGCTTCCAGGTGGCTGCCGTCGGCGAACTGCATGCGGTGCGTGGCCGCCTCGCCATCGACGATGGCCAGCGTATTCTTTTGCGTGTGCACGGTCACGCCCAGTTCCTCGATCTTGCGGCGCAGGACGCGCGCGCCGCCCTCGTCCACCTGCACGGCCATCAGGCGCGGCGCGAATTCCACCACGTGGGTGTCGAGTTTCAGGTCGCGCAAGGCTTTCGCGCATTCGAGGCCCAGCAGCCCGCCGCCGATCACCACGCCCGTGCGGGACTTGGCGCCCCAGGCCAGCATGGCTTCCAGGTCTTCGATGGTGCGGTAGACGAAGCAGCCATCGCGCTCCTTGCCCGGCAGCGGCGGCACGAACGGCGTGGAGCCGGTGGCGAACACCAGCTTGTCGTAGCCCAGCACTTCACCCGTGCTGGCCGTGACGGTTTTCGCCGCGCGGTCGATGGACACGGCCCGCGCATTGAGCTTCAGGACGACGTTGCCCTTGTCGAAGAAGCCGGGCGCCACCAGCGACAGGTCCTCAGCCGACTTTCCGCTGAAAAATTCGGACAGGTGCACCCGGTCGTAGGCGGGGCGCGGCTCTTCGCACAAGACCGTCACGGACAGGTGCGGCGCGTTGTCCAGGGCCAGGCGTTCGAGGAATTTGTGGCCGACCATGCCATGGCCGAGGACGACGATGTTCAAGGGGTGGTTCATTGTTCTCTCCTCAGGCTGCGGCCATGTTTGGTTCAGCCGCTTCGCGGGTAAAGCGCACGGCGATGGCGCACAGGGCCGAGATCACCACCAGCGCGCTGAGGATGATCAGCGTCTGGCGGATGTCGCCCGTGCCCTTCATCAGGAAGCCGGCCGCCACGGCGCCCACGTTGCCGCCGGCGCCGATGATGCCGGCCACGCCGCCGAGAGCCTTGCTGTCGATGAAGGGCACCAGGGCGTAGGTGGCGCCGCACGCCATGTGGGTGAACAGACCGAAGACCAGCATGGCGATGACGGCCCAGGTGACGCTGTCGACCTTGGCAAACCACAGCAGGCCCACGCCTTCGCCTATCATCAGCATGAACAGCAGGGTCACGCGGCTGTTCAGGTTGCCGCGCAGGGCCAGTTTGTCGGACATCCAGCCGCCCAAAGCGCGGGCAAACAGGGCCAGCAAGCCGAAGCTGCCGGCGGCCAGACCGGCCGATTTCAACGACAGGCCGAAATGGTCGACGTAGTACACGGCGGCGATGTTGTGGATGAAGATTTCAATGCCGAAGCAGGCGCCGTAGGTGACGAACAGCAGCCACACGCGATAATTGCCGCTGGCGGCCTTGAAGCTGTCCCAGCCACCGCTTTTGCCACCACCTTTTCCCCCGTCGATGGCCACGCCGGCGGCGCGCAAGTCCGAGTAATTACCTTCCGGGCAATCCTGCGTATAGCGCCAGTACAGCACGGCCATCACCAGCATCAGCACGCCCGGCACCAGCAGGGCCACGCGCCAGCCCACCGATTCGGACACGCCCAGCATCAGCACGGCGCCGAGCAGCAGCGGCATCAGCGCCTGCGCCGCGCCGCCGCCCGCATTGCCCCAGCCGGCGGCGGCCGCATTCGCCGTGCCGACGACGCGGGGGGCGAACATGACGGACGTGTGATATTGCGTGATGACAAAGCTGGCGCCGACGGCGCCGATGCCCAGGCGGAAGAACAGAAAGCTTTCATAGCTTTGCGATGCGGCCACGCCCAGCACGGGAATGGCGCCCAGCAGCAGCAAGCCCGTGTAGGTCTTGCGTGGGCCGTAGCGGTCGCACAAGGGGCCCACGATCAGGCGCACGAGGATGGTGATGGCGACGGCCGCGATATTGATGTTCGCCACTTGCGCCAGGGACAGGCCGAACTCGCCCTTGATGACCGGCATCAGCGGTGCGCAGGCGAACCAGGCGAAGAAACACACGAAAAATGCCATCCACGTCAGGTGGAATGCCCGCATGGGCGGCGTGGCGAGGGAGAAGAGCGCGATGCTTGTTGCTTTTTGGCTAGCCATGATGGTTTCCCGAAGTATCCCGAAAATAACAAAGATGCAAACAAAACGGCGCCCGCCCCCGCCGATGAAAAAATCAGCCAGAGCGGACGCCGTTGTCCAGGTGGTCCGTCGTTGGACCGTTGTCAAGTTTATTCAAGGGATCGCCGTTGATCCGTATCTCCTGTTTAGCAAGCGCCGTGCCAGGCCTGCTTCAGGGGCCGGCCTGCCTATTTGTACGGACTTTGCGCCAGATCATGGCACCTGGCGGTGCAGGCACGCCTCTTCTTGGTGCGCCAAGGAACTCGAAAGTGGCAATGATTATCTAATTACTATTGAGTTCATGAAGCGGAGGCCGGCATGGTCGGGCAACTGCGGCAATGGCAGCCACGGCGCGGCATGGCGCGTGCGCTGACGTGCGTCTGCGTGGGTGCGCTCTTGATCACCTGGAGTAACACTGCCGCGGCACAAGATGGCGCTGCCGAACCCAGGGAACACAGTGAACTGGACGCGACCGTGTTCGCGCCGTTCCACGCCGCGCGCGGCGGGCGGGTCACGCAGGCGCGCAGCGCGCAGTCACGTACATTTATTGTGCGCCTCACTTATCCGGACGCAGGCCGCTCCCATGCTGTGCGCTGGGCCTTGACCTTGTCCGGCCCCGGCCCGCAAGGGGCCGTGCTGCGGCGCTGGTCGGGCACGGAACAGGTGGGCGCCGGCGGCCGGAGCATCACCCTGCCCTGGGATGGCCGCGCCGATGCCGATGCCCGCGAACGGCGCATGCTGGCGCCGGACGGCTTGTACCAACTGCGCCTGCTGGCCGTGGCCGATGCCGGCACGCCGCACGAGGCGCAGGTGGAACAGCAATGGCAAATCCAGGTGCAGCGGGGCGCCAGCACGGCGCCCAGGGTGCCCGCCTTCCACGCCGGCCTGCAGCAGCTGCCCAGCCTGGAAGGCCAGCCCGGCTACCGCATCGTCTACGCCAACCTGCACAGCCAGACGCGCCACAGCGACGGCGGCGCGGCACTGAACGACTGCCATGGCGCGCAGGAACCGCAGACGGCGCCGTTCGGCCCCATCGATGCCTATAAATATGCGCAGGATCACGGCCTGGACGCCCTGCTGACGTCCGAGCACAACCATATGTACGACGGCTCGGACGGCACCAACAGCGCGGCCGAGCCAGCCGAAGCGAAGGCCCTGTACCAGACGGGTCTGGCCGAAGCGGCCGCCTACACTGCGGCGCACCCCGGCTTCCTGGCCCTGTACGGCATGGAATGGGGCGTCATCAACAAGGGCGGCCATCTGAACATTTTGAATAGCGACCAGTTGCTGGGCTGGGAAAGGAATGCCCAGGGCGAACTGCTGGCCGACGTGGCAACGCCGAAAAGCGACTACGCCGCCCTGTATGCGCTGATGCGCGAACGGGGCTGGATAGGCCAGTTCAACCACCCTGCCTATGCGGGCCAGTTTCTCGTCAACGGCCAGCCGCTCGGCTACACGCCGGACGGCGACGCGGCGATGGTGCTGTGCGAAGTGATGAACACGTCGGCCTTTTCCACCAACGACGAGGAAACGGAAACGCGGCGCAGCAACTACGAGACGGCCTGCAACCGGGCCCTGGCGGCCGGCTATCACGTGGCCTTCAGCAGCAACCAGGACAACCACTGCGCCAACTGGGGCGCGTCATACGGCAACCGCACGGCCGTGCTGGTGGCCAGCCCGGCCGCCGGCATGCCCGTTTCACGCGACAGCTTCCTCGATGCGCTGCGCGCGCGCCGCGTCTACGCCACCATGGACAAGCACGCGCAACTGCTGTTCACGGCGAATGGCAAGCTGATGGGCGAGCGTTTCGACAATCGCGGGCCGCTGCACCTGGCGACCAGTTTCAGCAACAGCACGGGACGGCAAGCGGCGGCCGTCGCCATCTTCCACGGCGTGCCGGGCGGCAATGGCTCCGTCACGGCCATATCGGACCAGGCCGAGGTCACCGTCACGCCCGCGCCCGGCCCCCATTTCTATTACGCGCGCCTGACGCAGGATGACGGCAACATCGTCTGGTCAGCGCCCGTGTGGGTGATGCAGCTGCAATGAATTTGTCTGCATCGATGCCTGGCAGGCAGGTCACCGCCGATGCTCTGGCTCTGCCTTGATCACAATCGTGCCAGCGAGCATGTCCCCCAGGCGCATTTTATGGGAGGACAAGATAAGCAAGGCATCTACCCAGAAAAACAGATGCATGACGTTACGCCATATTGAACG